>CALCMV010000218.1 GCA_937967535.1 uncultured Saprospiraceae bacterium | reverse complement strand
AGGTTTCCAAATTGTTCCAATATCTGCCCCATATGCTGCCGGAAGAATGTCTTCTTGTTCGGGATTGAGGACGAGACGAGTGTCATTGGAGTGGAAGCCAACACCTGTTTTTAGGAAAAATTGGATGTCACGATTTGGGCTGTAAATAAGGTTAAAATTAGGGCTTGGAATAGCCGTCGAACGCGAATCGCTTTTGTAAGTCGGATGAAATCTATCGGTATAATTAAATTTGAAATAATCAAGGCGAATACCCGGATTTATCAGCCAATTTCCGACCTCATATTCTACATTTGCATAAGTAAAAATATTGGACTCATCCACATCGCCAAATTGGATTTTTGATAGGGTTGTTTTTCGATTCATCGTGCGTGAAAGTTCGTTGTTATTGATGTCATCATAACGAATTCCTGCGCCGATTTGTAGGAGTAATTCTGAATTATCAAAAGTAGTAATGCGATTCCATTCGGTATTGATACCAAATATTTGTCGGTCTTCTTTCTGACGAATTTGGTCGCCATTTACAGGATTATTGAGAAAGAAGGTAAAATTTGAATATAATTCAAAGTCGTAGAGCGAGTAGTACATGTTACTCTTTACAAAGGTCTTATTGTCAATACTTTTTGTAAAATTTAATGCAATATTTGTTCGTCCGGTAAAACCGCCTTCGGTATCATCTATTGCACCAAAACGAGTGATTTGGTCAGTATCGACTACACGTTCAGGAATTTGACCGGAAGCATCCCAACGACTGGTAAAATGGGAGAACATCAAGGAAATTTTATCTAAATTTTCTAACCGCCCTGTATATTTTGCCATGAGATTGAGGCGGTTAAAATTCTGAGAAGATTCAAACGGACCATCTGTGATTAGATACTCGGCAGCAGCGTAGGCATTGTGTTTTTCGGTTTGTAATAAATTGAAAAGTCCTACATTTCGGAAGGTATTAAAACGTCCGGCTTCTATGCTGAACATATTTTTATCAAGGCGTTCTTTTAATTGAAAATCAACGTAACCTGCGGTGTTAAAATTACCTTTATTGGCGTAATAAGGTCCTTTTCCAAAATCAATATTTTCGATGATTTCCGGTGTCACAAAATGAAGGTCTGCATAGCCTTGTCCGTGTGCGTGTGAAACCATATTGACGGGCATTCCGTCCACCGCAATTGCAATGTCCGTTCCATGGTCAATATCGAAACCACGTAGGAAAATTTGCTCGGCTTTGCCGCCTCCCGCATGTTGCCCGATGAATAAGCCGGGAACTTTTCGGAGAATTTCCTGAGAGGATTGAACGGGATTGGTTTTGATGTCAATATCGGTGATGAAATTGATTGATTTGATGTCTTGCCCGACCACAACTTCATTCAAATCAAATGATTTTTCATTCATTGTTATCATCAAAGTTTCATTTATATCTTTGACAATAACCCGTTCATTTTCAAAGCCAAAAAAGGTAATTTGCAGTGTATCGCCGATACGGACATCTTCCAATATAAAATCGCCTAATTCGCGAGTATGTGTGTGATGAAGGTGGTCGTAATTGAGATTTTCGATATAAGCACCAACTAAAGGTGTTCTATATTGGTCAAATACTTTGCCTTCAAGTGTTTGTGCATCAATTATGTTTACATTAAAAAAGTATATAATTACAAAAACACTTGTAATAATTCTAATATTTTTATACGTCTTTCTTTTTTGTATTTTCTTATTTAGATTCATTTTTTATGTATTCAACTTCGCGTAAAACTAATGTTTCGATAGGTATTTCGCGTACAAATTCATAAGGACTTTTGGCATCTTCGGGGATGCTTTCCAATTCAACTTCGGTTCCCAAACCCAGTTCGGCAGCATATTCCATAAATAAATCGGTCACTACCCAATCTTCCAATGCCCAACCTGTTGAATCAAAAACCGTTTTTTCGTTTCTATATTTAGTATAATCTTGTTGATTTTGAATAACTTGTACCCAATCCGATCCGATATATTTTTCATCTAATTGCTGACATTCTCCCTCGACAAGTGCCTGTGGTTTGAAATCAGGACAAACAAAACTTTCTTGCAAAAAAGATAATGGAATTTCTACTTTTCCGGGAAAATCTGCCCCAACAGCATTGATATGAAGATGCGATTTTGTGCTAGCACCATTGAACAAAGGCCCTAAACCTACATCTACGGAAGTCGCTGTACAAACTATATCTGATTGACCAACTATTTCTGTAATATTTGATATTTGAATAGGTATATTGAGTTCTAAGGCATGAGTTCTTTGTGCAAATGAATTTATCGCATTTTTATTTGAATCATATATGAGTATTTTTTCAAAATCAAAGACTCTCGAAAGGGCATGCAACTGAGTGACCGCTTGCGCCCCGCAACCTATCAAACCAAGCACTTTTGCATCTTTTTTTGCCAAAATTTTACTAATCACTGCTGATGATGCACCGGTACGCAAAGCTGTTGGCAGAACACCGTCAATAATCCCTTTGAGATGCCCTGTTTTGGTGCAATATGCTGAAATTGAAGATATTATAGTTGGAAGATTTCTTTCAGTGGGATTGTCAGGATGATAGCCTACCACTTTTATCACCACATCATTTCCCTTATGATAGAGTGGCATCCACTCGATAAGTCCCATGACAGGGTTTTCGTAATTGAAGCCCGAACGCATCGGAATTTTCACCTCATCAGGATGGTAAGATTGCAACGCCTTTTCAAGTCGTTCAATGAGTGTATCCATTACCTCATTTAGTCCTTTATTTAGGATAATTTCCTGCACATCACGCGCGGAAAGTAAGAGCGTTTTATTCTTCTTCATCTCTATGGCTTAGGTATGCTGTTTTGGTATGTTTGAAAGAGGTACTTAATATAAATGGACTTTGGAGATTGGGGAATTACGAAATAAAAAATATTATATTTTGTTTGTTTTTAATAAAATTTAAATAATTGATAATGAGGTGTTTGTGAAAATGAACCTAATTTTCCAGTTACCGAATTTCCAGAATGTCCAAAGTCCGGTTAATTGTATCAAAATCGGTTTGTATGGATTTAAAATATGAATAATGTCACATTTGAAATAATCGAACAACGTTAACTTATTTTTGTTCTGTCTGAACAAAATTTTCTATTAGTTTTTCCAAAGTTTTATTTTGTTTTTGTGCTATATATTTTTCGTGAACAGTAGTCAAATTCTTTTTAAATATTGGATTAGAAAGTACTGTTTCTATATTCCGGCGAATCATTGACACATCATCTTTATTTTTATCCGCCATAATACCAACTTGATGATAAGCTACTCTTGCCGCGCAACCGTTTTGGTCACTTTTTTGACCGGAATATACCAACATTGGCACCCGAAAATGAACACATTCATTGATGGTATGGATACCACCGTGGTTGATGGAACAATCTGCATGTTGAAGCACATAAAGTTGAGGAATCCAATCAAATATATATATATTTTGAGGTATTTTTTTTAGTGATTTGTCGCCGCGAATACCTCCATGCCCCATTATCAAAATCCAATCGGGGCGTGTAGTGACTGCCGCTATAATTTTTTCAGCAAAAATATGGTCACTTTCCCGCATTGTGGTAAACGAACAGTAAATCAAAAGCTGTCCCTTCTGTTTTTTTTCTTCAAAAATATCTTGGAGTCGTTTTTGGGTCTGCACAGTTGTTTTCGTATCTTTTCGTTGGGCAAATACCATCGGACCGATATAATGAAGATTGGGACGAGGTGTGTGAGGGAACTCCAATTCCCAAGCCGTCATACTCAATACCGGAAGTGTGCGATAACCAAAAGGCGCAGGCCACTGATAGCGCAACAATTCCTGCATCGGAAAACCTGCCCGATGTGCATACATTTCGAGTGCGCTGCCTCTGTCGGCGAAAAGATTGCGGATTTTTTGTCGCCAAATCATCTTGCGTCTGCTATCTTGTGTTTGTTGCCAAAGTCGGCGAATCTCAGCATGATTATTTTCGTTGGGAATAATGTCACTTTGTAGTGTCGGTACGCCTTCCGCCTCCCACATCGTAAACCATTGTGAGAGCAAAATCACTTTATAATCATTTGAAATACTTGAAATAATATATTCATGTAATTCTACATCAATTAAGATTAAATCAGGTTGAAGCCTTTGAAGTATTTTTATAAAATCATCAATTTTGAGGTCAGTAAGCGCATCTTTTCTGCGTTGTCGGATGTGCGTAAGGCGGTACAAAATGCGTTGCCAACGCTGCGAAAAATCAGGTGTTCGGTCAATCGGCTGAATTAAAACTTCCGGCAATTGTTCGTACACAAAACCTTGTGCTTCCACCTCTGTTCTACGTTCACGCGGGCAGGCGTAAGTAAGGCGATGCCCTGCCGCTTCTAGCCTTGACATAAGTTCAAAACCTGCATGGAGTATGCCGGTTAGTCCGCTAGTAATGAGGAGGATTTTTGCCATTCAAATTCTTTACTCTGTAGATTTGTTAATTTCTCAATTCGTACAAATTTAAACACGTTCTTAACCAATAATGTGTTCGCCAATTTTGAATTTTGAATAAAAAAATATTTAATTTATTAATTAATAATTATCAGTAAAAAAACAAAGTGAAATTTAAATTAATTTGTCATTCAAAATTCATAGTTCAAAATTTGGCGAAGATTAAATCTGAGGAGTCATTAATAAATTTAATATGTAAATATAGTTTAGTTTTCTTTTACGCAAAATTTATTTTCACTTATTTTACAATTAAACTTAATTTAGGAAGCGCAACTTAATTGGAAATATCTTGTTTCCACAAAAAATATTTTGAACAGAGTCTAATTTGAAGTTTATCAAAAGAATACTATCCATATTAACGCGCCCGGAACGTTGGCAATTCATTCGTTTATTGCTGATTATCCTTGTCATGGCGATATTGGAAGTGGTAGGAATTGCATCGGTATTGCCCTTTATGCAGTTAGCCGCTAATCCGGGAGAATTGCTTGAAAACAAATGGTTGAGTAAATTATATCATGTGTTTAGTTTTGATTCCGAACAAGATATGTTGATTGCATCGGGGGTGTTGGTGCTTACATTACTGACGATTTCTAATGTATTTAAAGTCTTTGCTTCGTGGTTACAACAGAAGTTTACTTGGGATGTATCCTATAAATTAGGGATGCGTTTGTTGAGGGTATATTTAGGCAAACCTTACGGATATTTTCTTACACACAATTCCTCGGAACTTCTTGCGAACCTCGTCGTCGAAGTCGGAAAAGTGACGACAGGCATCCTCACACCTTTGTGTGAACTCATTGCCCAAATTATTGTTGCTCTTCTAATTTTTACCTTGTTGATAATTGTAAATCCGACGATTGCACTGGCAACTTTATCGGTTTTAGGTCTGGCTTACATCTTGGTTTATCTTGCCCGAAAACGTTATTTGACACAACTCGGAAAAGAGCGTATCTCGCTCAATCAATTTCGTTTTACACATCTCAAAGAACTCCTCAATGGTATAAAAACATTCAGAGTATATGGTGTTCAGGACTTTTTTTATCGTCGCTATGATACTGTTTCTGAACGCTTTAGCCAAATCCAACCGCGTGTCCATTTGGTATCCGTCACGCCCCGACATGTGGTAGAAATTTTTGCTTTCGGAGGTGTGATTGTCTTGGTCTTGGTCCTGATTTCAAGGGGGCAAAATCTTCAGCAAATACTGCCAATGCTGACTTTATATGTATTGGCGGGC
Source organism: uncultured Saprospiraceae bacterium (assembly GCA_937967535.1). Lineage (GTDB taxonomy): Bacteria > Bacteroidota > Bacteroidia > Chitinophagales > Saprospiraceae > JAHDEO01. The sequence goes on along the minus strand of CALCMV010000218.1, from coordinate 18,657 downwards.
TATCGTTTATTGCCCGCTTTGCAGAAGGTATATGGCTCAGTTATCAAATTGCGTCATACTTTTCCTACGATAGAAATTCTGGAAAAAGACTTGCAGAAAGATGTTCCTTTACAAAAATCTGCTTCTGTAAAACATCCGATTGGCGATTTTAGTGCTAACTTAAAATTGGAAAATGTCAGCTTCTATTATGAGGACACAAATACTGCGGTAATTTCCGATTTGAGTGTGACGATTCCCAAGGGAAAAACCATTGCTTTTGTCGGTTCTACGGGTTCGGGCAAGACCACTTTGGTTGATTTAATCGTTGGTTTATTACATCCGAAAAAAGGACATATAAAAATTGACAATCATATTTTATCAGTAGATAATACCCTGACTTGGCAAAACCAAATTGCCTATGTTCCGCAGGAAGTTTTCCTGTTTGATGATGCGGCACAGCGCAATATCGCCATCGGTTTGTATGATGAAGAAGTTGATATCAAACTTGTCCAAAAAGTAGCACAAGTCGCTAATATCCATGATTTTATATCTGATGAATTGCCCAAAGGTTACGAAACGGTTATCGGTGAAAGAGGCGTGCGACTCAGTGGTGGTCAACGCCAACGACTTGGCTTGGCGCGTGCCTTGTATCGTCAGCCAAAGGTCTTGATTTTGGACGAAGCAACGAGCGCATTAGATAGTATTACGGAGTCGGCGGTGATTGATTCGCTAAGAGCTTATTCGGAAGATTTAACCGTTATCGTTATCGCACATCGGCTTTCTACGGTACGTCATGCAGATTGTATTTATTTGTTGGAAAAAGGACGGATTGTAGCAGAAGGAAATTACGAAAAACTAATACAAAAAAGTGAGGTATTTCGTGAAATGGTAGAACTTGGTTAATCCAAAACCCATAAATTAACGTGAATTATTTTGACTAAAATTTTATGTATAAGAATATTGGACTTTGGACAAAACGGGAATTAGGTAACTGGGAAATTAGGTTTAAAATTATAACTTACTGATAATCAATTGAATGAATTTTATTAACAAAATAAAATATGTAATTAATTATTTTTTGTAAAAATTTAAAAATGAGGGTTTTACCGAATTTCCCAATTCCCCAATTTCCTCTGTCCAAAGTCTATAAGAATAAATAAACGAATTTAAGATACTTGTTTTCAAGTAGAAATAACTCGTAACTCACACACTATGAGAATCAAAGATTTACTACTCCTGCTTGCTGTTTGGGCATTTATCTTCTTGCCCATTCAAATGGATGCCCACAAGCCTGACCAAACCTATATATACTTCAAAGTCTATAAAAATAGTGTAGAAGGTATCGTCGAAATAGACTTCAAAGACCTCAATGAAGCCCTGAATCTTGGACTGAATCCCGACGATTATAAGCGTGAATTTGATGCCGGAGAAGATTTAAAATCTTTGCCTGAATCATTAAGTCCGTATTATCCGCAGATAGAAGCCTATGTGAGAGAACGAGTAAAAATCAGTTCATCACAATTCGGCGAACATCCCATGGAATTTACCGAACCCGAAATATTATCAATCGAATCAGGCAATTATATACACACCAAATATAAACTTGGGAATATGCCGGAAGTTCCTGAAAAACTGGATATTAAATATGATGTAATGTTCGATACCGACCCCGTACAAACCGGACATGTCGTTATCGGACACAATTGGAAAGCGGGGGTAATTAAGATGAAAAAAACGGGTTTGTTTGCTTCCACAAAAGACGAAGATGAGATGATTGTCTATATTTTTGACCGCAACAAACGCGATTTTCAACTCAATCTTACGGGAAATTCCCTATGGCAAGGCTTTCTGGCAATGGTCGGTTTGGGGCGACATCATATTTTTATCGGCACCGACCATATTTTATTTTTGGTCGCTTTGCTGCTTCCTGCCGTAGTACGCCGCCGCCGCGAGGAAGGCGAGCTTGCCGCCACAGACTGGCAACCCGTTGATTCCTTCAAAGATGCTTTTTTCTATATACTTAAAATTGTGACTCTCTTTACGATAGCGCATAGTATTACCTTGAGTTTGGCGGCTTTAGGTGTTATTCATTTATCGTCGCGTATTGTCGAATCCATTATTGCGGTGTCGATTGCATTGGCGGCTTTTCACAATATTCGTCCACTCACCAATCGCGGTGAATCGCTTATTGCATTCGTTTTTGGGCTGTTTCATGGTATGGGCTTTGCGAGCGTACTTGGTGAAAAAGGCTTGAATAATGAATTTATGACGCTCTCGCTTTTCGGTTTCAATGTCGGTGTGGAGTTCGGGCAAATCCTGATTATACTTGTCATTTTTCCGATTTTGTTTTTGCTTCGCAAAACCTCTTTTTATCCAAAACTCATTTTCTGGGGTTCTATCGCGTTGATTATCATAGCTTTCTATTGGGTCTTTGAACGCCTGTTTGAAATTGACCTGCCCGTAGATGATTTGATTTCAAAATATTGGCGAAAGGTAATGTTGAAGTTGGGGATTTGGTAAACCGATGCCATTTACTCATCTATTTATTTGCTCATTTACTCATTTTTGATGTCAGAAAAAAATACGAAATCTGCTACTCTTGCCCGTTGGCGCGAGCGCGAAAAAAAGCCAAAGACTGCAGCTATTCCGCGCAAGCCTGCGGATGTACCTGCGCCTCTTTCCTATGGGCAACAACGACTATGGTTTTTGCAGGAATTATACCCCAAAAATCCATTTTATAACTATGCAGAAACGTATCGCTTACACGGAAATTTGAATGTCGAAAATCTCCTCAAAGGTTTAGAATATGTGGCACGACGACATGATATTTTACGCACAAATTTTGAGTCCGATGGTGAGCAAATTGTCCAAATCGTACATGACGAAACACGATTAGACATTCAAGAATACGAACTCCAAAATCAAAGTGAACAAACAGAAAATATCCGAAAAATAATCCAACAAACCGCCCACAGACCCTATGACCTTCAAAATGACGCATTAACAAGAATTGCGATAATTAAATTAGCAGAAAAAGACCATTTGTTGGTATTGGCAATGCACCATATTATCGGTGATAGATGGTCGGTAGAATTGCTGCAAGCGGATTGGGCAGCAGCCTATCAAGCCCTCCAAAATGGCAAATCACTCCCTAAAAATCCCCTTCAAATTCAATATGCAGATTATGCTTATTGGCAAAAACAACAAGCAGCATACAGTGAGGCAGCCCTTAATTATTGGACAAAAAAACTCGGAGGTGAAATTCCCGTTTTGACTTTACCTACGGATTATCCCGAAGCTATAAAACCTTCATTTAAAGGGAAATATACAGCAAAAACCTTCTCTCCTGAACTCTCCGAAAATCTCATTAAATTAAGTAAAACAACGAATACAACACTATTTGTTTTACTATTAACGGCATACAAAATATTGTTACATCGCTACTCCGGTCAGGCGGATATTTTAGTTGGTACACCTTTTATTAATCGCGACAAAAAAGAACTTGAACCCTTGATTGGTTTTTTTAATGAAACCCTTGTATTGCGTAGTGATTTATCGGAAAATATACGATTTGCAGACCTCCTGAATAATGTTAGGCAAACCGTACTCGGCGCATTTTCTCACAAAAATATGCCCTTTGAAACCCTCGTTAAAACCCTCCAACCGGAACGCCGTACAAACACAAATCCGCTATTTCGGGTCATGTTTTTATATTATGATGTAGCAGAAGTTCCTCAATTTAGTTCCGATTTATCACTGACACATAAACCTTATGATTTAGGTATAGCAAAATTTGACCTCACCCTTTTCATCGCCAATAAAAACGGTCAACTCACCGCCGGACTCGAATATGCCACCGACCTTTTCGCCCCCGAAACCATAGAGCGAATGCACACGCATTTACAAGTCTTACTACAAGGCATCATCTCCAATCCAAATCAACAAATCGCTCGCCTTCCTTTTCTTTCTGAAACTGAAAAACAGACCATATTATACGATTGGAACAGGTCGTCTGACATTTCAAAAATGTCCGACGACTCTACCGCACACCTTAGCCCTAAAGGGAATCCACCTTTACATAATGGCGTGGGCGGCGGTTCTCCTTTAGGAATTAGAGCTGCGCGTGAGTACACTTCAATCATAGATTTATTCCAAAAAAATGTCAAAAAAACACCCGATGCCATCGCCCTAAAAGCCGATAATCAACACCTTACTTACTTAGAATTAAACAAAAAATCAAATGCTTTAGCTGCTGAAATACAGCAACTTGGCATCAAAGAAAATACCTTTATCGGTCTGCTCGCGGGGCGTTCTGTGGAGATGATGATAGGTATTTTGGGCATTATGAAAGCGGGAGGTGCCTACCTGCCACTTGACCCCGAATATCCTGCCGGACGTATCGAATTTATGTTGTCGGATGCTAATGTTCCCCTTATCGTCGCACAAGAAAAATACGCTCAAAATCTCCCTAAAACTCAGGCAAAAATTCTCAAATTTGAAGACCTGAAAATAGATGAACTGAGCACTAATTTATCGGAAAAAATAGTACGCGAAAATAACTTTGCTTACATCATTTATACATCCGGCAGTACAGGCAAACCGAAAGGCGTTCCCGTTACACATCAAAATTTATTGGATTCGACTCTTGCGCGGTTTGACTATTACCCGCAGCATCCGGGCTGCTTTTTATTGATGTCTTCTTTTGCATTTGATAGCTCGGTAGCGGGGATTTTTTGGTCGATAGCAAATGCCGGTACACTGCTCATTCCACCTCGAAGAATTGAACAAGATACACAACAATTAGCCGATATTATTTACGAAAATAAGGTAACACATACACTCCTTTTACCTTCTTTGTATAATATCTTATTGCAATATTCAAATTCCGAAAAACTTACTTCACTCAATACGATTATAGTTGCGGGAGAAGCCTGTCCGCCTTCACTTGTCAAACTTCATTTTGAACAATTAGCCCAAGCAAAATTGTATAATGAATATGGTCCGACAGAAGCTACGGTTTGGTGTACCGTCCACGAAATGACTCTTGAAGATAGCCAAGTTGTTCCAATCGGGAAACCAACATCCAATGCTGAAATATATATTTTAGATGCTCATTTACAGCCTGTTCCGGCGAATGTAGTGGGTGATTTATACGTTGGAGGTTCGGGGGTGACACAAGGTTATCACAACCGACCTGATTTAACTAAATCGCGTTTTGTGACAAATTATTTCTCGCACACGCATGCGAGTATGTATCGCACAGGCGACCTCGCCCGCTATCGTGCAGATGGTACTATTGATTTTCTCGGACGTGCGGACAGGCAAGTTAAAATACGTGGCTACCGTATTGAACCGGACGAAATTGCGGAGCTTATCAAGCAGCATCCGGCAGTGCGCGATGCACTCGTTAGCCTTGTCAAAAATGAACAAAAACTGTGCGCTTATTTTTTGGAGAATAATACAGTGAAAACGGATGAGTTGCGCGATTTTGTGAAAAGCCAATTGCCGGAATATATGTTGCCTTCTGCATGGGTTTTACTGGAAGATTTTCCACGTCTGCCGAATGGTAAAATTAATCTTAATGCCTTGCCCGAACCCGATACCTCTTCCTCAATTTCTACTTCAAATTATGTAGCAGCACGTAATCTGATTGAGGAAAAATTGGTGAAAATTTGGGAGCAAGTTTTGGGTATTCAACCTATCGGTATTCACGATAATTTCTTTGAAATTGGTGGAGATTCGATATTAAGTATTCAAATTATAGCGAAAGTACGAAAGGAAGGTTTGCAATTAAAAGCGAATCAACTCTTTGAACATCAATCAATTGCGGAGTTGGCTCTGTTTGCTCAATCTATTGATAATTCTTCTGCTTCAAACGAAATATATACAGGCGAAATCGCGCTCACTCCTATTCAATCTTGGTTTTTTGATGAATATCGTACAGCACCACATTATTGGAATATGGCGATGCGAATGGAGGTTGAGCCTATTATTTCGCGGGAAATTAGTGAAAAATCAGCGTCACATTTAGTTGAGCTAAATGATGCGCTTCGATTGGTTTTTCAATTGGATAAGATGTCGGACACTTTTGAAGTGTCAGACATCAAGGCGAATATTTTAGCTCCTGAAAAAATTAATCCTTTTCAATATTTTGACTTAAAAAATATTAAAGTTGAGGAGATAGAAAATGAAATTGAAAAACGTATTGTACACATTCAGGCGAATTTAAATTTGGAACAGGGCGGACTATTTCAAGTTGCTTATTTTGAGTCTCCCGATGTCCGTCCGAATGTAATTGTGTTTATTGCACATCACTTGATTATTGATGTACTTTCATGGCAAATTTTATTAGAAGAGTTTAAAGAGAAATGTTTACAATTTATTGATAGTCAAGAGGTAAAAACCATTTCAAAAATAACAACTTTCAAAAAATGGAGTGAGCATATTTCTGATTTAGCAAGCAAAAACTACTTTGAAAATGAATTGGATTTTTGGAAAAAACAAACTGAAACGACAAGTAATTTGCCATGTGATTTTGAATATAATTTGCCGATAAAAGAAGAAGATACTAGACAGATTACTTTTGAATTGGATAGTCTGACAACTAAGGCATTTTTACAAGATACCAACTCTACTTATAATACTAAAAGCGATGAGATATTGCTCACAGCACTCGCTCAATCTCTTTTGAATTATTCAAAACAACATCAAATTCAAATTGCATTAGAACGGCACGGACGCGATGTTTTTGACGAAGTTGATGTCACAAATACGATAGGTTGGTTTACTTCATTTTTTCCTTTGAATATAGCATTAAATTATCCCAAAAATACAGGCGAATCATTAAAATCCGTCAAAGAGCAAATCCGGGCTGTACCAAATAATGGAGTTGGGTATGGCGTGTTGCGTTATTTGCAAAAACAACTGATTCACAAGCATAATGCAGCAGTTATTTTTAATTATGTAGCTAATCAAACATCCCAAAAAACAAAATATTTTGGAGAAACAAAACCCTTATTCAAACACACCCGACACCCGAATAGTGAACGTACAAATTTGTTGGAAATCAACGCCCAAATCAAAGACGGTAAGTTGCAAGTTCGTTGGCAATATGCTCCGAAAATTCACACTACACACACTATTCAAAATCTCATTCAAAACTTTGAAAAAAACCTTCGTAGTATCATCATACATTGCCAAAATACGGATAGACAATATACGCCGTCCGACTTTTCCCAGCTCAAAATATGTGACAGCGATTTACAGCAAATTATTAGAAAATCAACTAAAGCGATTGAAGAAATATATCCCTTATCTTCCATGCAAAATGCCTTGTTATTTCATCACCTGCAAGGTGGTAAAGATGAAGGACTTTTACACGTCACTTGTAGGCTAAAAGGTAATTTAGATGAAAAATTGTTTAAATCGGCTTGGCAGGAAGCGGTAAAACGACATGAAGCATTGCGGTCTTCGATTCATCATAAAGATATAAAGCAGCCTGTACAAATTGTATTTTCGGAACTTGAGTTACCGATTGAGACTTTGGATTGGCGCGATATTTCACCGGACGATATTTCTAAAAGTATTCAAATATTTAAAACGCAGGATTTGATTAAGCATGGTTTGGATTTATCAGAAACATCTAACAATCGTCTTACTTTAATTCATTTGCAAAATACTGAATATCAATTAATTTGGACTTGTCATCATATTTTATTGGATGGTTGGTCGGCTGCGGTGATTTTGCGGGATGTTTTTCAGATTTATACAGAAAAATACGATAATAGGGCTTCTGAATTAGCAACAATTCCCTCGTATGGTTCATATTTAAATTGGCGAAAAAAACAAGATGAAAATTTAGCACAAAAATTTTGGAAGGAGTATTTAGCAAGTTTTGGTCAACCTAAATTTATTCAAATAAATACCGGAAAAAGTAAGCGGCGTTTGCTACATGAATTTTCATTGGAAAAAGAAATTAAAAAATCTATATATGCGTACATACGTACACATCACCTCACGCTCAATACGCTCTTGCAAGGTATGTGGGCAGTACTTTTGAGTCGCTTCGTAGCACAGGACGATGTGATGTTTGGTACAACGGTTTCAGGTCGTCACGCAGATGTACCGAATGTGGATTTGATGGCGGGTTTGTTTATGAATGTATTGCCCGTCAGAGCGAAGTTGGAGCAAGAAAAAACGTTTTCATATAATCTTAATCACTTGCAAATCAAACAATTAAAAACACAAGAGTTTAGTCATGTCAATTTAGATGAAATCATCAGTCAGTCAGAAATATCAGAGCATGGTGCTTTATTTGACACTTTGATGGTCGTCGAAAATTTCCCCTGGAATGATTTGAAAGGAGCAGGTTTGACATTAACAAATTTGAGTGGTGGAATTACAACGACTTATCCTTTAACGCTTGTCATTATTCCCGAAGATACGATTAAATTTAAATTTATATATGATAGGTCAAAAATATCAAAATCTACTATAAATTGGCTGGAAAAAGGAATTATAACGATTTTAAATCAGTTAGAAGATAATCCAAAAATATCGGAAATAATATCCCGTATCACAGTTCCTTCAATTCCCACAATCAATACATTTATTCCTCAAATTAGTGACACGAAAAATCACATAGAACCACAAAATCAAACTCAACTCGAACTGGTACAAATTTGGGAAGAAATATTTGGACGAAACTCCATCGGTATCCGAGATGATTTTTTTGAAATGGGCGGCACATCGCTCATGGCAGTTCGTTTATTTTCAAAAATTAAGGAAAAAACGGGGAAAAATTTAGCACTCGTCACATTACTACAATATCGAACCGTAGAGGCACTTTCAAAGCTGATTTCTGACGGGGGCGCAACTTGGAATACGCTTGTTCCTTTGCAAAAAGGGGATGCTAAACAACCGCTATTTTGCATACATGCAGGAGGCGGACATGTACTGTTTTACAAGGGTTTAGCGGATAATATGCCAACTCATCAGACTGTTTATGCTGTACAACCGGAGGGCTTGGATGGAAGGGATTTTTCTTATGATTCGATGGAAGAAATGACCGCATTTTATCTACGCGAGATACGGAAAGTACAGCCGAAAGGACCTTATCATATTCTTGGCATGTGCTTTAGTAATGCTGTTGCTTTTGAAATGGTAAAGCAACTCAAAGCAATGGGTGAAACAGTCGGCACATTGGTGATTGTGGATTCTGCACCCGGATTTATGCGAAAAAATCAACCGAAGAAAAAAGGGCGTTTGGAGAAATTTATACATAAGTTTCGTGACCTTGGTTTTCGTGCATTTACCGATGCAATGCAGAAGCGTTTACAAGTAAAAATATCGGATAATAACTTGTCACAAGAGCAACAATTGGAGCGAGTGTGGCAAAAATTTTCACAGGTCTTTTCGGCTTATAAATGGCAACCCGAAGATGTAAAAATTACCTTGATACGCAGCCAAGAACACCTTGACCGCGAGGATAAAGAATTTCATATTTACACTTGGGAATATTTGTCAAAAAATGAATTGGACATCTTTCATGTTCCGGGCGAACACGATGATATTTTCACCGGCGAAGCCGCAAAAATTGTAGCAGATGAACTGTACAAACGAATACATGATTGAGGGCGGAGGGTGGACGGTGGACAACTTAGAGTGGACAGTGCATGTATGGCTTGTGGATTTGTCTGATGAAACACTTGTAAATCAATGTGTTAAATTACTTTCAGAAGATGAAAAAGAACGTGCTAACAAGTTTCATTTTGATAAAGACAGGTCACATTTTATCATTGCGCGAGGTGTATTGAGGCAGGTTTTGAGTTTGTATTTATCCAAAAAATCTACTGATATTCAATTTGAATATGGTAAAAATGGCAAGCCTTTTCTTCCGAAAAACCCTTTACAATTCAACCTTTCTCATGCAGGAGAAATTGCCTTAATTGGTTTAACAAAAAAAAATATAATCGGTATTGATGTGGAGGTCATCAATCCCAAAGTGGAGGTGGAACGAGTCGCGAAACATTTCTTTGCAAAAGGAGAAATTGAAGAACTAATGTCTTTGCCGCAAGCGCAACGCCACGAAGCATTTTTTAATTGTTGGACACGAAAAGAAGCCTTTATAAAAGCAACAGGTGATGGTCTTTCCTTCCCTTTAGACCAATTTGAAGTGACGCTAAAACCGGATGAAAAAGCGGAATTATTAGCCACACATTTCAATGAGAATGAACGTGATAAATGGTTATTATTTGATTTGAAAATGAAAGAAGGATATAAAGCAGCATTGGCAGTAAAAGGAAAAATTGAAGAAATAAAATATTTTAATTGGGAACATCACATGCAGGGACAGGATATTTCGTAGGGACAAAGCATGCCTTGTCCCTACGAAATGGCAGGAAAAAATTCCCTTTTTTCCGTTATCTTTATCCGCGAAAAAGTATTTATTCATCTACACATTTACTCATTCATTATGACATACGAATCATTTAAAGTTGAGATAGAAAACCACATTGCAACAGTATCATTGAATCGCCCCGATAAAGCCAATTCGCTACACGATAAGGCATGGGAAGAATTGCAACAAGTCTTTGAAAATCTGGACGATACACCGGAAGTGAGAGTCATTGTATTGGCGGCTGAAGGGCGTGTTTTTTGTGCCGGAATCGACTTGGCGATGCTGATGGATATTCAGCGATTTGAAGGGGTGAAATGTGAAGGCAGAAAACGCGAAATGTTACGCAAAACGGTCTTGAAATTGCAGGAAACCATCACAGCTATTGAGCGATGTCGCAAACCCGTACTTGCGGCGATACATGGTGCATGTGTGGGAGGCGGCGTGGATATTGTCTCGGCTTGTGATATGCGTTATGCTACTCAAAATGCGTATTTTTGTATAAAAGAAATTGACATGGGAATGGTGGCGGATTTGGGAACTTTGCAGCGATTACCAAAGATAATTCCCACAGGAATCGCTAATGAACTCGCCTATACCGGACGCAAAATGTATGGAGAAGAAGCCACAGGTATCGGCTTGACTAATAAGGTATTTGAGACAAGAGAAGAGTTAATGGCACATGTCATGGAGATAGCTGCAAACATCGCTTCCAAGTCACCGCTTTCGATACGCGGCACCAAAGAAATGCTGCTCTATACCCGCGACCATTCGGTAGAAGATGCACTCAATTATATGGCAGCATGGAACGCCGGAATGTTGGTCTCGGATGATTTGATGGCGGCTTTTGCGGCGGCAATGTCGAAGGAACAAGCGGAATTTTCAAATTAAAATTTCTTATATCTAAGTAAAGTTTAAGTTTAGGAACAAGTTCAAGTTCAAACTCAAATTTAAACATGTTCTAAGTGCCTATACGAATTGTAAAAAACTATGAACTATGAACTATAAAACTATGAACTGATAAGCCAATAAATCTTTAAAAATTCCCTTGCAAACCCAGAACAAAATTGCGCCCTGCGGCACTCACGCCGGAAGAGAAGGGACGATAATGCTTGTCCAAAATATTTTCCAAGCCAAAGGTAAGCCGGAATCGCTTGGTAAATCGGTGGGCTGCGTAAAAATTTAAGGTGTACCAAGCGGGTGTGCCGGTGGGTGTGGCTTGGTCAAAATTGTCGGAGGAAGTATCGGAATATCTGGCGAGTCCTTTTCTACCATTGAAGTGCGAAACCAATTCGAGGCGCGTTTTTTCTTTTTCATAATTCAAACTCACCAAACCGTATAAAGGCGGAATATGCGCGAGTGGATTGCCGTCGGAAATATTGTGACCAAAAGTATAATTGACACTCGCCTTGAAACTAAGTGCATCATTCAAATTAGCTAAAAGGCTGGCAGATGTTCCGTATATAAAGGCTTCTCCTGCGTTAATATTCGTTTGGATGGTATCAAAAGCACCATCGTAGTAGAGTGTTATCTCACCTTCTGAGAGGGTATCGCGGCGTTGGACAATGGCATCAAAGAGATAGGTATAAAAATAAGTCCCGCTAAGACGAACTTTATTATCGAAATTTTTTGCAAGCGAAATTTCGGCATTGAGCGATTTTTCGGCAACTACATTTTCGTTGGGTGTCGGGATGGTTACAAAGCTGTTTTTTGAGCGAATTTTCCCTACATCATCCACATTGGGCGCACGGAAAGCATTGGAAGCTACGGCGTGCAAATGATAACCCTTACCCATATCCCAAGCCATGCCTACGCTACCGGTGAGGGTGGGCGTGTTGAAGGTAATTCTATCATCGGCATAAGGTACTGTGACGAAAGAAGTATCCAGAAAACGCGCCGAAAGTGCGATGTACGAATAGCGGATTCCACCCATCAGATTTAAGCCTTTATGAATATTGGCATTGGTATTGGCATATACGGCAAAACCCGTTGTACTGCTACCGCCATCAGGGTAGCGGGTAGGCAATCGGTTGTCAAAATTTCCGGTGGAAAGGTCTTCGCGCAAGGCGGTAGATTTGACTCGATTATAGGTAAATTCGGCTCCATAGAGAACTTTTAAGCCGGGAAAAAGCTGCTTATTCAAGTCGGCATTTACAGAATAAACACTGACATCTTCGAAGCGAAAATTTTTCCAAATATTACCAAAATTACGGGTGATTCTATCTTCGTCAATTTTCTGAAAAGCCGCTATAATTCGCGCTTCGTCAAACATATTTTCCTTACTACGAATGTCGGCAGAGAGGGCAGCCATCAGGCGCGATTGCGGTCCGTAATCCCATTCTGCAAATTTGAAATCGTAAGAAAGCGGATTGTCTTCCGAAAAATCACCTTCGGTCAGTTGGTCGTAGCGTGGTACGTTGGTCGTGGTTGAGTATTGGAGGTTGAGCATCAGGTCAATATCCTCATGCGGTTTGAATCGTGTTTTTTGAGTAATATCGAATCGTCCGTATGCCGTTCCAATTTGCCGATACGGATTATCATTGAGCATAACAGTATCGCGGTCGTCTATTTGTGCAACAAAAAATTTGCGCTCACCATAAGCTTCAGGATGGTCGCGGTGTTTTACTTTTCCCGCCAATAAATCATCAAAATCCGAGTAAGAAACACTCAATAAAGTAGCCCATTTTTCATTACCAAAATTAACATCTGCGTGTACGGTTTTTTCCAAATTGGCGGAGGCAAAACGGGTCATGGTATGGGCTTCCCATTTTTTATCGCCTTCGGCGTGGTATTTTGGCATTTTGGTATAAAAGTGCATCACACCGCCCAGCGCATCACTACCATAAATGATAGATGCCGGTCCGTATACAATCTCTGTGCGGTCAAGTGTTGCATTATCAATGCTAATCACATTTTGAAGGTGTCCGGCGCGATAAATAGCATTATTCATCCGCACACCATCCAGCACAATCAATATCTTATTGGCTTCAAAACCTCGAATAATCGGACTACCTCCACCCATCTGACTTTTCTGCACAAATACGCTACCTGTATTCGCCAACATATCTGCCGAAGTTTGCGGATTGGTAAATTGGACTTCCTTGCTGTCAATGACTTCCACGACAGGTGGAATATCATCAGAACGTTCCATGTGCTTGCTCACTCCGTACACGACTACCTCGCCCAAATCAGTTGCGGAAGATTGCAGATAAATACGATTATAACTACGACGAATATCTTTTACAGATATTTTTATTTTGTCATAAGAAATGAAATTGAAAAACAGGGTATCGTTGGGCGAAACGCTACTAATATCTACCTGTCCTTTTTCATTGGTAAATGCCGTAAAACTTTTGGAATTATTATAGATATTAACCCCCGCAAGCGGGTCGTTGATGTCTGCATCCAGCACCGTCACTATATTCTCATTGAATGGTATCACAGGGTCATTGGCATAAGTTGATACAGATGCCAATACCAAGACCACAAACAGACTTATTTCTTTGATAAACAATTGCTTATTGATTTTAGATTTAAATAATTTTTGATTTTTGATTGATTGAGGCATAAGTCTAATATGATATTGTGCCAATCAAAAATCAAAAATCGAAAATCAAACTTTTTTTGGGAGTTGGATTCTAAATGTTGTTCCCTGATTAAGTGCTGATTCTTTTACAAAAATCCTGCCAGAGTGGTAATTTTCAACAATGCGTTTGGTGAGTGAAAGTCCCAATCCCCAGCCGCGTTTTTTGGTGGTATATCCGGGCTGAAAAACGGTTCTTAATTTATTGGGTGGAATACCTTTTCCGGTATCAGAAATATCAATATAAGTATATTTTTCATCTTCAAAAACATCCCCGCTAATTGTGCCTTTACCATCCAGTGCATCTAGCGCATTTTTCAGTAAATTTTCCAAAACCCAATCAAAAAGTGGCGGATTGATACGTGCTTCCATAGGGGCTTGCGAGGTGTCAGGATAATTAAATTCAACGCTTTTCGGGGCGCGACGTTTCATATATTTGAAGATACTTTCGAGGGTTTCGTATATGTTGACGGGTTCGAGTGTAGGCTTCGAACCAATCTTTGAAAAACGCTCGGCAATAAGTTCGAGCCTTCCAATATCCTTACGAAATTCTTTGAGGATACCCTGCTGGTAATCATTTCCTTCGGCAGACATTTTGAGGTGTTCGTGCCATGCGACCATAGAACTGATAGGCGTGCCGAGTTGGTGTGCCGTTTCTTTTGACATGCCTACCCAGACTTGGTTTTGCTCTGCCCTTCGTGCCGAACTGAATGCCCAATATCCGACCAACAGAAATGCACTAATCAAGCCAAGTTGGATAAAGGGAAAATACTGAAGCAAAGTCAGCAAGCGCGTATTTTTATAATATAAATAATTGATTACGCCGTAGTTTTCAATCTTTATTGGTTCATTGGCTTGCTTCATGATTTCGAGTTGTTTTTGGAGATAAATATCTTTGTCTTCCAGCTTGTCAGGAAGGTTGATGTCCGACTGAATATTGCCGAGTTCATCGGTGAGAATAGCGGGAATCGTATTATTGGCAATGATAATATTGGATACAAAGGCAAGACCTTTTGGGTCGTCTATTGCCGAAGCAGCATTGATGGCATCTGCCCAAAGTTGAGCTTTAGCACGTTCTTCCTTAGCGATTTGTCGCGCAATTTGATTGGTATACACCAACGAAATCAGCACAATCGTCAAGCCTGCCAAGACCAACATTAATTTCCAACGTGATTTTTTTTGATAAATATCCATTTTAGTGTTGTGGTGTTGAGGTGTCGTAGTATCGTGGTGTTGTCATGCCGTAGCATTTTCTTTTTTAGATAATTTCTGCGAAGCAAAAACAACTACAACACTACGATACTACGACACCACAACACTATTCTCCGTCCTGCAATTCGCTAGGTTCGTAGAGGGCTTCTACGGCGAGTTCGCGGCTGACTTCGCGGCGGATTTGCTCGTATTTTCGCCCCAATCCCGAATCCAAGACGCGGTTATAATTTCTTTTTCCGTATTTAAAATCGTATTCGTCGAGTGTGCCGGATACGTGTGTGTAAATATTGATAAAGCCTTTCTTTTTGGCTTTGAGGGCTTTGCGTTCGGGGTTGAATTTTTTGAATTTATTCATCAATGTTTGTCCGCCGTTCACTTTGATGAGGTAGTCCATTTCATGTTCAACGGTGTGTCTGCCGGAGAGGGTCATGTTCGTGGCATTGCTTTGAATAAACATCGTAGGGATGTAGAAGGTATTATTTTTCAAGGCAAATTGATTTTTTGTATTGGTAAATTTTATTCTTTGTAAATCCCTTATTTTTATGTATTTAGAAAAATCTTCTAACATTTTAAAACCCACCAATTCACCATCGCGCAATTCTACGTCAGAAAGTATAGTTAATTTATCGCTTAAAAATTCGCCTGTTTCGTCCCATTTCGCATCAATTTTAATTTTGGCATTGAGTGTGCCGCGTACATTTTTATCTGTCAAATAGTCTTGTCCGAAATTTTCTCCTTGTTTGAAAAATTCTCTTGCGTCAATATTTTCACAGTAAATCATCGTAGTCAGGTCAGGGGCTTGGTCAAAAGTAACGTCACCGCGTAAGGTAAAATTGCCTTCCATCGCATCCACTTTTACATTGCGGATTTTGAGTTGGCTATCTGCGAAGATAAGTTGTCCGGTGAGGTCTTCGGCATTGATTTTTCGATAATTGACTTTATCAATATTCGCCTCGAATGTACCATCCAACAAGGCGAAAAAATCCTCATTTTGCTCCACCTCGTTTTGCTTCAATGAATCGTATTCTGCTTCCGGCACATCGCCTTCTTCAATGTCCAATGAAGCCATATCAATGAGTTGGTCAATGTCGAGTGATTTTCCGTTTAATATTGCATTAAATTCGATTTGTGCTTGTTTGGTATTTAATGAATCTTTGAAGAAAACCGGAATGAGATTTTCGAAATCTCCTGTAATAGTCAGGTTTGTTCCCGGACCGCTAATGTTGACTTCTTTTACGGAGAGTTTGTTGTTGTGCATACTCAATTCACCTGCTTCAAATGTGACTGATTTTCCGTTCATTTCCAATTCAAAATCATTGAAATTCATCACTGCCTTTGCATCTACACGCCCTACGGTGTAAGGGTCAATCATATCTTTATATTTTCCCGAAACAGAAAATTTATTCACCTCAAAAAGTCCGCTACCATCCTCAATAATCGGCAAATTAAACAAGTCGTGAACAGCATCCATCGAAATATTTCCCTTAAAATCAAAATCAATATCAGGGTCGTCAAGATTGATGGCTTTGATATTCATTGAAATGGGTTCACCCCGCAATTTTGCTGTAAAATCGGGCATACTGAAGGCACCGTTTTGAGGTTTATTACCTCCATTGTCAAATACAGCATTAAATGAAGCATCCTTCAAAGCATAATCCAAGCGGGGCGAGGTGATTTTTCCGTCATCCAAACCAAATTCGATATTCGTCCAGGGCGTATTGAGCGCGTCGTATCTGCCTTTGACAAAAGATTTAAAAAAGAACCTTCCCGTACTTTCAAAATCGCCGAATGGTTTGCCGTATTCCACAGGTAAAATACCAAGCACCGAACTCAAACTACATTCTTCTCCCTTGATAGTCAGGTCGTAATCCGTAGCATTTTCTTTTGATTCAATCGTACCATCTACGATAAATGTATTAGCATTATCGACTTCTAAGACCATATCGTGAAGTTGGTAAGTACCGTTTTTGAGGTTAGTGTCCATCTTGCCCGAATAGTCGAGTTCTTTGCCGGTGAGGTATCTGTCGCCTTCTATTTCGATGTAATTCGAGAAGATATTACTTTTACAATTTAATACGAATTTTTCATTAGAAAATTCGCCCGAAATATCCGCCTTTTTGATGTCCATGACGACTTCCTGTTCGGTACTTTCATCAATGTAAATGAGTTCGATATTATTGAGCGTAGCGCGTTCGAGTGCCAACTGAAAATCGGCATTGCTGCTGCTCGATTCTCCGGTATCCTTGAATATATCGTAACTTGCCCTGCCATTTTTATCTATCAAAATATTCATCGAAGCATCATTGATGTCAATGGAATTTATTTTATATTTTCCACTCAACAAACTCATCGAAGCAAAGCGTAAGGAGAGGTCATTCGCCTGCAACAGCGTACCGCTATTGGAGTAGCCGCCTTTCATTTTGACCCCTTCAAGTGTGACACCGGATTCGGGAAAATATTTAATTAATGATAAGTCAACATTTTCGATGCGAAGGTCGCTTTTGAGACTTTTATTGAGTTCGCGCACGAAGAGTTCGCCAACTTGGTCTTCAAAGAACGCAGCGATGACGACCATAGCTAATAATATCGTACCAATGAGGATACCGAAAAAGGATAGAATTTTGCGAAGCATGATTAATTTTTTTGTGAAATTAATACAATAAGTTTAAGTTTAAGATGAAGTTTGGGTTTAATTTTTGTCTATTTTACTACTTGCTGTTCTATCATTGAATTATCGGGGGAAAAACAGTATATTTGTAGTATTCTTTTCAAGAAAAAACAATAATTATGAGTGCAATTCAGGTATTAAATAAACAGGAAACCCAAACGGCTGTGCGGGTCAAATCCGTCCGGATTGAAAAACTGTTTGAGATTTTTGATTATGATATTGAGTATGCGCAAGGGGAGAATGTGTTGATTATTACCGGACCGAATGGGTTTGGGAAGACGACGATTTTGAATGTTTTGTATAGTTTACTTAACGAGAAATTTCAGTTTTTTTATAAACTTATTTTTGACAGAATTGTAGTTGAACTGAGTGATGGAAATTCTATTGAAGTCATTAAAACCATCCAAAAGAATGAGGTAAACGAACTAATCTTCAACTATTTTAATAAAAATAAACTCATTGAATCATTTGATTATTTACCAATAATAAAGGATATCATTAGAAAAATTGAAAATGATTTTGAATTCATTCAAATAGGTAATTATACATGGGTAAAGAGAAACCCTAGAAGCGACAGAGTTTTTACGATTGACGATATAGTGGATGAACATATTGAATATATTGATATTGACAGTTACCCACACCTATTGAAAACAAATCGGCATACTATCGTAAATGTTAAGGGAACGCGAAAAAAATAATCTACCCGTTTGAATTGCTCTTTTTCCTATGTGTTTCACTAAATTTTCCTTACGTAGCGCAGCTATGCGCGTCAAATTTAGCCAAACACATAGAAAAAATAGCTGCGTCAATTCGGGT
>CALCMV010000217.1 GCA_937967535.1 uncultured Saprospiraceae bacterium | reverse complement strand
TAATGTATTTAAACATAATTCAAAATTGAAAACTGCCACAAAGACACGAAGACACAAAGTATAAATTGCTGATAAGCATGAAAATTCTTTGTGTCTTTGTGCCTTTGTGGCAAAATTAAAGATGTGCCGTAGTATGTGTTTTGGCTTTTCATATCTGATTGCCCCTAATATTTTACACACTCTAATCATTTACCCTATTTTTGTCGAACACTATCAGAATTTGCCCTTGTCACATTATTTATTTGGGTACTATCGAATAGACACCATTATTATTGAACCAAACACTTTTATCTGCCCCATTGACATCTCCATCTTGGTTAACATCAGCAGGGAGATACTCATTGAATGTACCATTATTGAGCAGCCAAATAGCTTTATCTGCCCCATTGATGTCGTAGCCTGCATCACTGGGGTCAATATCGCCCGCATACATAGACCAAACTCCGTTGGCGAGTTGTTTTTGTCCTGAACTACCTGCATTTTTATAGCTTTCTGCGGCACGAAAATCCCAAGTCAGTGTACCATTAATAATGTTGAGGGCTTGGGGAGACATCACTCCCATATGATTGCGATGCTCGACCACGACATAAACAGGTGCATCAAAATTTGCAGAAATTACTTCATTATCGGGAAAATAAATGCAGCCGTCCGTTTGTAGCAAGCCGGCGGTTTTGCCTATTTGAGTACTGCTCTCTACGCCGGTGCGGAATGATACCAATACCCAATCTACTACATTCGTTATATCATTTTGCTCTGTACCGGTATAATTCCAAGGGGCTTGATTGTAGGGTTGGATTTGTGGTAGTATATCCAACACTTCCAAAGCATTTATCATACTTTCTGTTGATATATCGTATGCACCTTCGAGATAGGCACAAATATCCAACTCGGTTGATTCAGATACCAGACCATCGCCACATTCAAAATCACCATTATAATCTTCATAAATTTTAATATTTCGGAAATAAGAATTGCCGGTAGCATTAGCATCGTCGTCGGCAGTAAGTACTAAGTATTGATAGCTGCCTGAAAATCCTAAATTGAAGGTATAATGCGTATAGTCGCCATTGCCATCATAGGGCGAATTGTTATAATCACCGATATAGCCTTGTGTGCCGTAAACCACAATTCGATTGGTGGTCGGAAGAGCGAGGTCATTATCAAAACTTAGCTCATGGATTTCGCCTTGTGTGGTGCTTTTAAAATCAAATTCGAGAACGGTATGTTGTGTAAAATTATAATTAATTTCGATAGCTTTCCATACATTGTTTTCGACGAAAAGCGTTGCCCCGCCATCTTCGATGGAGTGTGTCCCAAAGTCTTGGTTGGGGTCGAATGGCAGTACGCCCGAATTAAAATCAAAAGTCGAACAATCTTCCGGCGGGCAGTCGGGACAGTCTGTGCCGCCACAGTCTGTGGCGAGTTCATCGCCATTCAAAATACCATCATCACAAGTCGGACAAACAAGACAATCGCCGCCGCAGTCTATGCCTGTTTCATTGCCATTTTGGATGCCATCGTTACATTCGCAATTCAGCAGCAGACAAGATGCCGAATTGACGCGGCTTCTGATAAGGTCTCCCGGTTGTTGACCAAAACCATTATTAAAATTAATCCCCACACCATTTATCAAATGACAGTAACTCATAATCGTACCACTTGGAGGCAGGATTTGATTATTAGGGTTATAACAAGATTCAGGGTCGGTATTTGGATTATTATCTTCCGCAGCGAATACATTGCCGCAATCATCTATTTGAGTATTGTTGCCATTCCATGAGCAAGCGTGCGTATGCGGTGAGCCGAGATTGTGTCCCAGTTCGTGCGTCAGTACCTCCACATCCCATGAATAGGTCGGTACATTATTAAAGGAACCATTCACGCCACTCACACCTGTATTAATATCGTCTCGACAAATGATATTGGTATAAGCCACCCCTCCAAGACCGAATGTGTGTATAAGATGCACCAAATCGCCATGAGTTTTTCCATAAGCCTGTGCGGTCAGGTTGCTAAGTGCCGCAGCAGCACTGTTGTAAGGCGAGGATGTATCCCAAATGCGAAGAAAACTCAGGTCGATATTGATATTTTCATTGGCATACAAAGTTGCCGTTTGTGCGAAGAGGGCGAGAACGTAATTAAAAGTCGCATTTAGATTGGAATTTTTGTTTTGGTACAAAGAATAATCCGCTTCTATGTGTATACGAACACAACCCGCCAAAGCAGATGTTTCGGGTGGTGCTACTTGTGCCGAACTATGATTTTCTTCGGGAATGGCTTCACACTCAAAGCTGAAAATTTCATTAAAATTATTTTTTTCATACAAAATATGTTTGTTGCTATTTTCAACTTTTCCTATTGTAAAGTGTTTATTATTGATAGCAATGAAGCCACTAATTTCGTTCATAAAAAATGAAATGGCAACCAGACTTTCGGGCGTATTTGCCAGTATTCCCGTATAATGAAGTCCCATATCGCGGTGCAATGTAATTCCGGGTGCAGAGGCAGTTTCCAAACGAAAATCAGGCGAAAAAATCTCTGCTTTCATCAAATGTAATTCGCGGTTTTGTCCTTCAATCGGAATATTGAGGCGGAGATATTCGCTTTTGTTGGTTCGGATATCATTAAGTGTTTGTTCTTGTAATTCTAAGATTTGTTTTTCGCTCAACAGGTCGTCGGGAATTGATACATCATTCAGGTTTGAAAAAATCTCCTCGAAAGGAGCAAAACGCTCGGCTTGCTCTATTTCGCTTGCATTTTGGTTGATTTTTTCCTGAATAAGGTGTTGTCCAAAAAGATGTGGAACAAAGAACAGAAGTAGGCAGATTAGTAGTAAGTTTGCATTTTTCATAGTAATTTTGTTTATACTTTGTTTTAAAATGTATTCTTGTTCAAATTGTGCGTAATTGATTCCTGAAATAGTCAATTATTTGCAATATTAAAGACAGAGGGATACGTGGGATAGAAATCGGAGCAAGGGAAGGAACAAGGCAATTAGCAAAGAATTTTTATTGCCTTGATAGCAAAAGTAGGTTTTTTTTTTTATACAGTAAATCGGAGAGGATTTTTTATTACTATGTTGTGGTAAAAATTTGACTGCGAAACTAAGTGAGCCAAATAACATTTTATGTTATTGCGATTTACAAAATTATATGAAAAAAAATATAAATAATATAAATAAAAAAATTGAGTTATTGAATTGTAAAATTAATGTAATTGTTGAATCTCATTAAATCGTACTAAGCAAAGTCTCATTAAATCGTATAAATTTTATGAAAATATTTTACTCACTTTAAAATCACAATTATGAGTAATTCATTAAATTTAGAACAAAAAAAATATATAAAAAGCACTCGAAATTAGGGGTGAAAAGTTCGACTATCGCCGGAGACTTAGGCGTTTCGGTATGGGCTGTTTGTAAGTGGCAACAGCCCATAAAAGTTTAAGATTAAGTTCAAGTTTAAGTCTAATAGTCCGTGTATTTTTTTGTTAGCTTTGATTATCAATTAATTATAAATAAAATTTAATTAAAACTATTTTTAATAAAAATTGATAATGATGTTTTTACAAATAAGGGCAAAATTGGTATCAAAGCAAGGTCGTCCGGCTAAAGGTTTATTGAGTAGTTATCCTAAGAGCATTAGCCGATTTATCACGTCAGACAAGAGTAACAACTTATTATGAAAAGAGTTTACGAATATGCTCTAAAGATAGAAACGCCTGTGAGATTTTTAAATCTCACAGGCGTTTCAAATTAATCGTTAATCATTAATCGTTAATTCTTAATGGCATTCAACACAGAAAAGCCCTGTGCAAAATAGCCCGGATTGATACCCGTAGGTTCAATTTTGCCGAATTTATTGTGTACCGCCACACGATTTTGGGTAGCAGACATAAATACATAAGGTGCCTCGCGGTCAATGATTGTCTGCAATTTTTTATAAATCTCTGCACGTTTTGTTTCGTCCAGTTCTCTGCGTAGGTCATCAATCAACTGGTCGCTTTCAGCATTGCCAAAACCTACGTAATTGCTACCGCCATCATACGAGTCGGTATGCCAGATTTGCTTGGGGTCGCTTTCTATCGGTGGCGACACCCAGATACCGTAATACATCTCGAAGTTGTGGCTCTTGGTTTTTTCGAGCAAGACCGTAAACTCAAGAGGTACAGCATTGATTTTCAGCCCTGCATTACGTGCTGATTCCTGAAACATCAAGACCGCTTTTTCGCTGGTTTTTGCCACATTCGGGTATATAAAATCCGCCTCAAACTCTACCACTTGACCATCAATTTCTTTATCCAAAGTACCATTACCATTCGTATCTTTCCAACCTGCTTCGGCGAGTAGTGCTTTGGCTTTATCGGGATTAAAGTCCGAAGTTTTGACATTTTTATTGATAAATTTGTCTTTTGACGGGTGAATGAAAGAAGGCACATGCACTGCCATTCCGTAAAAAACTTTATCTTGAAAAGTTTTGGTATCCATCAAATGACGTATCGCGCGGCGCACTCGTACATCTTCAAATTTTTCATCACGCATATTCATACCGATATAAGAATACAAAAATTGCGTAGGGGTATAGGTATTGAATTTGCTGGTAAATGACTCGGATTTTCTCAATTCCTCCACAAAAGCACGCGGTTCTACGCGATTGATGGCATCAATTTTTTCGCCTTTGAGTGCGACAACCGCCGTAGTCGGGTCGTTGATAATCTCGAAGGCAATCTCGTCCGATTTTGCCTCAAACCAGTGATTTTCTGCTTTGAGTGCATCGCCCCACCAATTTTCTTTCTTTTTGAGCGTCACTCGCTGATTGGGTTTCCAGTTGTCAAATTTGTAGGGTCCCGAACCCACAACCACCTCATTTTGGAATTTCGGTGAAT
Source organism: uncultured Saprospiraceae bacterium (assembly GCA_937967535.1). GTDB lineage: Bacteria > Bacteroidota > Bacteroidia > Chitinophagales > Saprospiraceae > JAHDEO01. The sequence goes on along the minus strand of CALCMV010000217.1, from coordinate 6,135 downwards.
TGAAATTTTCGGCAGCTTTAACGAGTTTTGGGTCTTTATTGATGGCAGCACCACCGGTTGCAATTTGTTTGACCGTATAATCTTTCAAAATCCCTTCCTCGTCGTACACATAGGCGGGCAAGATGGATAAATCTTCAATCGCACTCGTCATCAGCATATATGGTTCTTTGCACACCAGCGTAAATTTGCGCGGATTATCAGCATCTATTTCCACATCTTCGATATATTCAAAGTAAGGTTTGAGTCGGGCATTATCCAATTTCGGAAGTTTAAATAATTTCAATGAAAATGCCACATCTTCTCCCGTAATCGCTGTGCCGTTGTCCCACTTAGCTTCCGGTCTTATTTCCATATCCAGCAATATCTTATCACCGCGTTCTCTGAGAGTAGGTAAGGCTTTTGCCAATTTAGGCACTTGCTCATAATTGAAAAAATCCGTATATACTAAACTCTGAAATATATACCTCATAATCATCGCACTAGAGGCATCGGCATAATTGTAAGGATTCAGTTGTTGAGGATTACCCGACATATGATCCACTACTTTGTTTTCATACTGTTGGTTGGTAGCTGTCGCATTTGAAGTACTACTGTCTGATTTACAGGAAAATAAAAACAGACTATTCGCCAAAAATAAGGCAGCACAGCTAAATATTACTCTTGATTTACGCATATTAGGTTTTATAATTTAAAATTAATAAAAATATGTTTGCCACATCAGATATTGAACGTTTTTTAATTAAATTATTATTTAACATAATAATTTAAATTAATTTAAATATTAATAAAATATAAAAATAAATAAATTACCCGCGTTTGATTTGTAATTTTTAATTTGGCGAACATATTGTAATAATGAAGAATTGATAATTAATTATAAATGATTGGATGACCGAATATATTATCGTCCAACATTAATTATAATACCACAAAGATAATTTTCGTAATCTAAAAATAATGATTAATTAGTTTTTTAATGGATTAATACTAAGAACGTAAAACGATTTTGCAAATCGTCAAGTAAAAGTAAACCTAATTGCATAAGAAGCTGTTCGCCAATTTTGTCCCGATAATTATCGGATTGAATGAAAAATTTTAACTAATAAAAAATATTTAATTTGTTGGTTTTTAATTATCAACAAAAAACAAAGTAAAATTTAAATTCATTTATCATTCATAATTTAGCGAAGACATTTTAATTTTAATTCGTTCCCAACGTGGCGAAGCCACCCATAATGAATAAATGAGTAAATGAGTAACTGCTTTTACGCTTGAGTTTATTGATTCATTAAAACATTATTTCATTTCAAATTTACTCATTTACTCATCTATTCATTTACTCATCTTTTGCCAAAAACGCACAAGAGTTAAAAATGTAGATACTAATACGCTCTTAATTTTTCCAATGCAGTTCTAAATCGCTCCACAGGCAAAAAGCCTTTTTCCAATTCCTTTGCGAATGGAAAGGGCGTATCGAGGCTTGCGACCCGTAGCACAGGTGCATCAAGATATTGAAACAAATGCTCACTGATATACGCCGAAATTTCTGCGCCTATACCGCCTGTCAAAGTATCTTCGTGTAGTATGATGACTTTGTTTGTTTTTTTGACTGTTGTTTCAATCGCTTCATAATCAATTGGTAACAAACTACGTAAATCCAAAATATCTGCATCAATGCCCATTTCTTCCCTTGCTGCTTTTGCCCAATGTACGCCCATGCCATAAGTGATGATAGATACTGATTCGCCTTCTGCCGCCAATGCTGCCTTACCAATTTCTGTGGTGTAATAGCCTTCCGGCACATCTGCCGTAAGGCTGCGATACATGGCTTTATGCTCGAAGTACATGACCGGATTCGGGTCTTCAAAAGCGGCGAGTAGCAAGCCTTTGGCATCTATGGGGTTGGAAGGATAAACGATTTTTAAGCCCGGCACATGGAAAAACCATGCTTCATTGCTTTGAGAGTGATAAGGACCTGCCCCCACGCCACCGCCCGTAGGCATCCGCACGACCACGTCGGCATTTTGTCCCCAACGATAATGTAATTTGGCGAGATTATTTACGATTTGATTGAAGCCGCAAGTCACGAAATCCGCGAATTGCATTTCCACCATTGATTTGTAGCCTTTGATACTCAAGCCCAAAGCAATTCCGACAATGGCACTTTCACAAAGCGGTGTATTTCGCACCCGTTTCTTACCGAATTTATCTGTAAAACCTTCTGTAATTTTGAATACTCCGCCATAGTCTGCGATGTCTTGTCCCATCAAAATCAGCTTGTCGTAATTGACCATTGCCTCATCCAAACCATCCGAAATGGCATCAATCATACGCTTTTCGGAAGTGATGCCATTGGGTGGCGTAACTACTTGTGAGTGAGGTGCATAGATGTCCGTAGTTTCTAATTCGTGAGAAAAACCGACTTGGGGTTCGGCATAGGCAGCGTCGAGTCCTGTGTTGATTTCGGCTTTTATTTCGGCGCGGAGGTCGGTGATATATTGTTCGTTGAGTATGCCTTCTTCCAACAGAAATGTCTCGTAATTTTTCAAAGGGTCTTTCGCCGCCCAGTGTTCCATCAAGTCCTTCGGAATGTATTTTGTGCCGGAGGCTTCTTCGTGTCCGCGCATACGAAAGGTCATACATTCTACGAGATAGGGGCGCGGATTTTTTCGTAAATCCTTCGCTATCTCATCAATCGTATGATACACCTCCAATACATTATTGCCATCAATCGTGACGGCTTCCATGCCGTAGCCGATGCCTCTGTCGGAGAGTTTTTCGGCGCGATATTGTTCGCTCGCGGGTGTGGAGAGTCCATAACCGTTATTTTCAATAACAAAAATAACGGGCAATTGCCAGACAGCAGCCGTATTGAGTGCTTCGTGAAATTCGCCTTCGCTCGTACCGCCTTCGCCTGTGAAGGCTACTGATATATTTGCTTCGCCGCCTAATTTGTGCGCCATTGCCACGCCGCTTGCAAGGGAGAGTTGCGGACCGAGATGCGAAATCATCCCTACAATATTCCAATCTTTTGCACCAAAGTGAAATGAACGGTCGCGCCCCTTCGTAAAGCCCTTCATTTTGCCTTGCCATTGGCAAAACAATCGCTCCAAAGGTACTTCGCGTGTGGTGAATACGCCCAAGTTGCGGTGCATCGGGAAGATATATTCTTCGGGCTGCATAGCGGCAGTCACACCCACCGAAATTGCCTCCTGACCGATACCCGAAAACCACTTGCTAATTCTGCCTTGACGCAGCAAAACCAACATCTTTTCTTCAACCATTCGAGGGCGTAGCAATCCGCGATAGAGTTCGAGTAGTCGCTTTTTACTCAGGCGTTTTTTCTGATATTTGATAGCTGTTTGAGTTGTCATGCCAATAAATTTTGGCAAAGGTAAGTAAGTTCAAGTTCAAATTCAAGTGTCCGGTTCAAGTTCAATAATTAATTCGCTTTCAGCAAATTATGAGAAATTAAAGTGACACTTAGGCGATTGGAAACAAATCATAACGATTGCTTTTTAGGAAAAATATTTTACATATTAACACTAAAAATTACATTTAAATAATTACTAATTAAATATTTATGTGTATTTATTTATTATTATAATGATATTAACTATTGTTAAAAAAAACAGCCACCATCCTGTAAACAGGAATGGCAGCCGGTTCAAAACTATGCTCTTTTATGTATTCTGTGTTAGTAGCGATAATTCTTAGGGCAGTCCAACGTATAATGTCGGAACATCTATCTCTTGCCAATTTGAATTTAGTAATTTCGCTTGGAGATGATTATTGCTTGGAGAAAGTCCATTGGCTGGTAAGGACAAGGTTCGTCGAGTTGCACCCGGCGATACATTTTCAAATACTTGCCCGATTAATTCCCAACTTGAATTATAAACCTGTATCAGTAAAATACCGTTTTGATTTATAGAATAATCAACTGTGACCGGATTGTTGCCATTAGAAATATTGGTCGGAGTAGGATTCCATGAAAGTGAATTGCCGCCCGTTGGTGGTGGCGTACCACCACGAGGTACTAATTCTTGCAATTGTGGAACGCCTATATCGCCCCAGCTTGGGCTTAATAATTTTGCTTGTACGTGATTATTCTCAGAAGGATTGTCGGCGGGTAAAGTCAAAGTCCTTGAGCGTGCGCCCGACGATACATTTTCAAATACTTGACCGATTAACTCCCAACTTGAATTGAATACCTGTACCAATAAAATACCGTTTTGGTTGATAGAATAATCTACGGTCACTCGATTATTGCCAGAGGAAATACTAGTGGGAGTAGGATTCCACGAGAGTGAATTGGCAGCCGGTGGAGGTGTGCCGCCTCGAGGTAGATTTTGATATAATTGTTCTACATAAAGGGGTAGCGAGATAACTCACCTGATATTTTCACAATATCAGGCGAGTTATGCTTGCTCTAAGTTTGCTTTTATCTTGCAATGACAAACTTTTTAACTGCCTGCCATTTGTCGGATTGTACGGTGAAGAAATACATACCTGCCGGAAGTTGAGAGACTTCCATTTCGGTTGGTGAATCTATAATCAGTTCGACATCATTGATATGTTTTACCAATTTGCCGAAGGCATCATAAATCAGTATATCTGCTTGTGTATTTTCGGATAATTCGTAAGTCAACTGTATGCTGTGATTGGCGGGATTGGGAGATAATTGAATGTTTTGTGAAAGGTCGCTGGCAACTTTATTATTGCTAAAGGATACTTCTTCGCTTGACCGCGTACCATCTATAACAACCCAATCTGAGTTGCGTAACTCTATCTGCATGCGGTAATTGCCTGCGGAAAGACCACCAACGTTTAAGTTCAAAGTAGATACACCTGAGCCTGCTGTGACATTTTGGCTAGCCTGACCAAGATAATTCCAACCTGAATACAACTGCACTAGTACGATACCGCTTTGGTCAATCGAATAATCTAAAGTCACCGTATTATTTCCATTTGAAATGCTGGTCGGAGTAGGATTGAAGGAGACCGAGTTGCCGGCTGGTTGCGTTCCACCACTAAAGGGAACCCATTCATCTGTTCGTGTATTTTCCATAACTACCCAACCTGCATCGCGTAACTCTGCTCTAAGAAGGTAATCGCCTTCAGAAAAACCACTGACGTTCAAGTTCAAAGTGGATGCACCTGTACCCGCAGAAACATTTTCATAAAACTGCCCCAGATAGTTCCAACTTGTATCAAATATCTGTACTACTACGATACCGTTTTCGTCAATCGAATAATCTAAAGTTACCGTATTATCACCATTGGAAATACTGGTCGGGGTGGGATTAAATGAAACCGAGTTGCCGATTGGTGGAGGTGTTCCACCACTAAAGGGAACCCATTCATCTGTTCGTGTATTTTCGATAACTACCCAACCTGCGTCGCGTAACTCTGCTCTAAGAAGGTAATCGCCTTCAGAAAAACCACTGACGTTTAAGTTCAAAGTGGATACACCTGTACCCGCAGAAACATTTTCATGAAACTGGTCGAGATAGTTCCAATTTGCATCAAATATTTGTACTACTACGATACCGTTTTGGTTAATCGAATAATCCAAAGTCACCGTATTGTCCCCGTTGGAAATACTGGTCGGGGTGGGATTAAATGAGACCGAGTTGCTAGTTCCGCCAAGGGGATACCAGCTTTGAGCATTATTGGGGTTGTTGCCCGGACTTTGGCTACTCTCTAAATTCCCAAAATCATTTCCATCCTCTGCGTTTGTTACCGTATTATCCGCAAGTTTATTTTCTATAAAATCTTGATTCCAGTTATTGAATAGAATACCATGTGCTGTTGCTGCATCGTTGCCATTTGTAACGTCGTTCACTGTATTGCCCACGATGTTATTTCCGGTTCCGGCACTGTATATCCCGGCAATTCTTTGACCTGATTTACCTGTACGTACTTTATCAATAGTATTATTCTCTACCCAGTTTTCTCTACGCTCGCCTACTCTATAATTATTGCCAAGACCAGCGGTGTGGTCCAAAGAAATAGCTCCCTCATTGGTTTGATTGCTATTCTCATGATTTAAAGTAATATCATGGATGTAGTTGTTTCTGACAGTACAGTGAAATGCTTCAGCCTTAATGTTGATGGCTTCACCCCTTCCGGTAT
>CALCMV010000216.1 GCA_937967535.1 uncultured Saprospiraceae bacterium | reverse complement strand
TGTACCGTAAGTATCAATGTACAAACCCACCGGACGCGCTACACCAATAGCATAAGCTACTTGCACAAGGCATTGGTCAGCCAAGCCCGCCGCAACAAGATTTTTTGCAATATGGCGTGTGGCGTATGCTGCCGAACGGTCTACTTTTGAAGAGTCTTTACCGGAGAAAGCACCACCACCATGTGCGCCTTTACCGCCATAAGTATCCACGATAATCTTGCGACCCGTCAAACCCGTATCGCCATGCGGACCACCTATCACGAATTTACCCGTTGGATTGACATGATAGATAATTTTCTTGTCAAACAAAGCCTGAATGTGCTTACCCAATTTCTTTTTCACTCGCGGTACGAGGATGTCTTTTACGTCATCTTTGATTTTGGCAAGCATCTTTTTCTCACTGTCAAAATCGTCATGCTGCGTAGAAACAACGATAGTATTCACACGCTTTGGCGTATTGTCATCATTGTACTCAATCGTCACTTGCGATTTTGAATCGGGGCGCAAGTACTTCATTTTCTTACCTTCATGGCGCAGTGTCGCCAATTCTTCCAATAGCATGTGAGATAATTGCAGTGCCAAAGGCATGTAATTTTCCGTTTCATTGGTCGCATAACCAAACATCATTCCTTGGTCGCCTGCGCCTTGTTCTTCGGCTTTTTTGCCGACATCCACGCCTTGCGCGATGTCTGCCGATTGTTCGTGCAAAGCAGAAATCACACCACAAGAATCCGCATCAAATTTATATTCGGATTTGGTGTAGCCGATTTTGCGAATTACACCGCGAGCTACTTCCTGCACGTCTACATATGCTTTGGAACGTACCTCACCACTAATCACCGTCAAGCCGGTAGTAACTAAGGTTTCACAGGCAACTTTTGATTCGGGGTCTTGCGCCAAAAACGCATCAAGAATAGCATCGGAAATTTGGTCGGCAACCTTATCAGGATGCCCCTCTGATACTGATTCAGAAGTAAATAAATATGGCATATTATTTAATTTTCGTAACACAGACATTCCTGTCTGTGAGATATAGCAAGACAGACAGAAATGTCTGTGTTACGTTCAAAATGAAATGGGGTGAAAAAATTTCGGCAAAGATACGTTTTCTTATTAGGCATTTACAAAGTAAAATTCATTTTATATTTCAATTGAGTTGTCCCCTGCATCGAATACCCTTAACTTTGGCACTCGAATGAGTAAATGAATAGATGAATAGATGTTGAGTGAAACGAAATCCCGTACTAATGTCGGGAAGTAAATGTTTCCAATGTATTAGCAACATTGTAGCATTAACGCATTTCAGCATTATAGCATTGAAACCATTTACTCATCTATTCATATAATCATTTACTCATTCAACATGAACAACAATTATGTAGCCATCATGGCAGGGGGTATCGGGAGTCGTTTTTGGCCCGGTAGTCGTGTGCATCGTCCAAAACAATTTTTAGACATTCTCGGTACGGGCAAGTCACTGATTAGATTGACTTTTGAGCGTTTTTTGAATGTTTGTCCGGCAGAAAATATATACATTCTCACCAACAAAATTTATCGCGAACAGGTCAAAGAACATTTACCCGAAATCTCTTACGACCAAATTCTCTGCGAACCTTCCCGCAATAATACCGCCCCTTGTGTAGCTTATACTGCTTTCAAACTGCACAGGCTGAATCCCGAAGCGAATTTCGTTGTCGCGCCTTCCGACCATATTATTTTGCAGGAAAATAATTTTGTCAATACCATAAAAAAAGCACTTGATTTTACAGAAAGAAATAATGCACTCTGCACACTCGGTATTCGCCCCTCACGACCGGATACGGGTTATGGTTACATTAATTTTGATGATGAAATTGAAGCCGGAATTAATAAAGTCATTCGATTTACCGAAAAGCCCGACCTCCAACGTGCCACCCAATTTGTAGCAAGCGGTGATTACCTATGGAACGGGGGTATTTTTATTTGGAAAGCCGCAAATATTATCCAAGCATTTGAAACGCATCAAACTGAAATTTTTAATATTTTTAATGAAATAAAAAAGGACCTTAATACAGAAAAAGAACAAAAAACGATAGACCTTGCTTACCCAACAACACCAAGTATATCAATTGATTATGCGATAATGGAAAAGGCGGATAATGTCTACACCATTCCATCCGAATTTGGTTGGTCGGACTTGGGAACTTGGAACTCCTTACATGCCGAATTTGAAAAAGATGCAGCGAATAATGCCCTCAATTCAGATAATATTCTCGCTTATGATACCCGCGATTGCCTCATTCGTGCGCCCAAAGATAAATTGGTCGTAGTAAAGGATTTGGAAAATTATATCGTAGTAGACGAGGAAGATGTGCTGCTCATTTATCCGAAAAATAAAGAACAGGAAATCAAAGCAATTACTAAAGAAATTAAAGAGAAAAAAGGAGAGAAGTATTTATAATGATTAATGGTTAATGGTTAATGGTTAATTTTGAAATAAATTTACTTCGTAAATTTTTAATTATCAAAATAAAAAGCACATTATTTGATTTTTAATTAATAAAAAAATAAATTTATTAACCATTAACCATTAATCGTTAACCATTAATCGTTGTAAGATAAAACGCATATTGGGTGCAGCTTTTTCTACGACTTCAATGACATCTTCGAGGGTCGTTTCTACAATATTTTCAATCGGATAGCATTGGTTCGATACCACCGAGATTACAAAAACGGATAGCCCTGCATGTCGCGCCACCAAGACTTCCGGCACAGTAGACATTCCGACAATATCGCCGCCGATACGGTGTAAATATTCATACTCGGCAGGTGTTTCGAGATTCGGACCTTGCAAGCCTATGTATACGCCTTCGTGTGCGCGGATGTGGTGTGTGCGAGCAATTTTGAGGGCTTTTTTGTTCAGTTCAATATCGTAAGTATGGAGCATGTCGGGAAATCGCGGACCGAGGCGTTCATCATTCACTCCTCTTAGTGGGTTTTCGGGTTGTAGGTTGATGTGGTCGCGTACAAAAACGAGGTCGCCGGCTTGTATATCGGCATTGGTGCTGCCGGCTGCATTGGAGATAAATAATTGTTTGATGCCCAATGCTTTCATCACCCTTACGGGAAAGGTGACTTGCTTCATTGAGTAACCTTCGTAGTAGTGAAATCGCCCTGCCATCGCCACGATTTTTTGTCCGGCGAATGTTCCAAAAACCAATTTTCCTTTATGCGTTGCTACCGTAGAAACAGGGAAATGCGGAATGTTTTTGTAGTCAATTTCTGCTTCAATTTCGATATGTTCCGTCAAGTTGCTCAAGCCTGTGCCGAGTATGATGCCATAATCCGCTTGGAAATTTGTTTGGGTGCGGAGGTAGGTGAGTGATTCTTGAATTTGGTTGTAAAGCATGTGTTTGTGTTGTGGTGTTGGGGTCATTGTGTTCTTATTTTTTTTGAAGTATATTTGTATATCGTATTTCAGGAACAAAATTTGATACAAAGGTAATTTATATCGGACTAAAAGGACAAGTTCATCCAAATAATAAAGTAGTTGACACTTTTTTTGAAATGTAAAATGTAAAAGTGTCAACTAACTTGATGAACTCGTCACTAAAAGCCACACACAAATGCAAAATAACAGAAATACAGTCATTGGTTTGTTACTCCTTGCGGGGCTGTTTTTCCTGTGTGGTTTTGCGATAAACTATTTTTCAAACAGAACAATTAACCCGAAAAAATATGCTGACCTACTTGAGGCAAGCCTTCACCAACAAGAGAATGCCATCCAAAATTACTTCCGCGATACCGAATTTTTGGAAAATGCGATTCAAGACCGTTTGCCCATAGAGCAATTAAAAATGTTGGATGTGCAAAGCTATACTTTGTGCATTTATCGGGAAGATTCTTTGGTATTTTGGTCGAATAATAAAGTGCTGCCTTACTCCACCGAAATCGAGCCTATCCGGACGCAGGTTTCGAAAATGGTAAAGCTCCAAAAAGGGCGTTATCAGTTCATCAAAGACCGCTATACGGCTAGCGACGGGAACGCCTACACGCTCACAGCACTCATTCCTGTGTACTACGAATACGCTACGGAGAATGATTATTTTCAAAACGGATTTGCACCTGCTACAATACCTAAATACGTGAATATCAGCCCTAAAGGTACGCGGATACGCACTACAGCGGGGCAGCCGCTTTTCCATATCACCGTAAAAGACAAAGGGGGCAGGAAGAGCCTTCCGCGACAAGCCTTGTTTTTTTACCTCTCGGCTTTCTTTATGGTGATTATGGCTTTGACCTATTTCTGTTTGGCGGTGATACGGCGGTATGATTCATGGATTGGTGTGCCGCTTTTTGTGGTTTTGGTGGCGGGTGTGCGGTTCTTGGTGAGTCGTTTTGGTTTTACAAGTTCGTTTGCTGCTTATGATTTGTTTGACCCGCGATTTTACGCGCTCAATGATTGGATGAACTCGCTTGGCGATTTGTTTATCAATGTCATTTTGTTGTTTTGGATTAGTGTTTTTGTGCATCGCAATCTGCGGTTTCGGCATGTGATGAGCCTCAATATATCAACTCGGTATGGGCTGGCAATGATGGCTTACAGCATTATTTTCGGAACGGTATTTTTGATGGGATTTGTGTATCGCAGTTTGGTGCTAAATTCTGAAATTTCGCTCGAAATTGATAATATTTTCAGCCTGAATATTTATAGTCTGATTGGTCTGTTGAGCATGACTGTGATGGCAGCCGCTTTCTTTTTTCTGACCCACAAATTGATATTATTGGTAGATAAATTGAGGCTGAATATAGCTACACAACTTGTTTTCGGAGGTATTGGTTTGGCTTTATTTACACTATTAAATATATTCGATGTGCTGCCGCCAATGTGGTTGTTTTTGATACTTTTTGCTGCACTCATTATTATATTATTTGAATTTTTTAACCAACAAAAATCACTTACACTCGGTTGGTTATTTAGTTGGATAATTGTGTTTTCCGTATTTTCGTCTATTCTTTTATTTCAATTGAATAATGAAAAAAATATGACCTCGATGAAGTTTTATGCCGAGCGATTGTCGGAAGATAATGACCATGCTGCCGAGATTCGTCTGACTGAAATTTTGGCTGGGATTCGCAATGATAATATTATTAAATCATTTTTCAAAAACCCGCTCATCACTCCGCGCAAACAAATTATTGACCGCATCGAAAGGCGTTATATCAAAGGTTATATTTTCAATCATTACGATTATAATGTTCACACTTACAATAAATCGGGTCATGCGATTCGGGGCAAAGAACCTCCTTTTGAATCCATCATTGACCGGATAAATACCGGAATCCCCACAGGCACTGCCCCCGAATTGTATTTGTGGAGTGACGATAAGAATCAGGCACAGTACATTGCCATGCTTTCGATTGAAGATGACAATAGAGCGATTGGTAAATTTGTGATTGAATTTTTGCCGAAGACACTCAAAAAATCCAATGTTTATCCCGAATTATTATTGGATAATCATTCTAAAAATCAACAAAAATTTGATGCTTTTGATTATGCGATTTATCGCAATGGAAAGCGTGTAGAGCAAAAGGATAAATCTTTTAGCGAACAACTCGAATTTGAACCACTTGAGGGTGCAGAATTTACGACCAAAAGGCGCAACGGACAGCAGTACCTCATTCATCAGGCTAATGAAGAAAGGGTCGTCGTAGTAGCAAGCAAACAACAGGATTTGGTGAAACCTATTTCCTTATTTTCTTATATGTTTTGTCTACAATTTGCGGTGTTTTTGATGTTGATTTTTATCAATCGCCTGATACAAGCATTGCCGAAGGGAACTTATAGGATTAATATTGGGAATAAACCCTCGCTGCGAAGCCGTATCAATGCCTCTGTGATTTCGGTGATTGTGGTGTCTTTTGTTGCGATTGGAGGGATTACGGTGATTTATTTTCAACAAGAATTTCAGGAATACCATCAAGGTCGTTTGGAGCGTAAGGTGCGCGGGGTACTCGCCACCGCCAAGTCTGAAATGCAAGAACATCCGGTTTCAGATAATTTTTTGCCGAATGTAAATAAGCTGTCTGATATTCATAATATGGACATCAATTTGTACGAATTGGATGGTTCGCTGAGTGAGTCATCGCAAAAAGAAATATTTGACAGAGGCTTGATTTCCAAGAAGATAGACCCCGTTGCACTGCATTATCTTCGCAATAAAGGGATGGAACAATACACGCAAGATGAGCGCATCAATACGCTCGAATATCTTTCGGCTTATGTGCCTTTGTATAATGTGGAGCGTGAACGTGTAGCTTATTTGGGCTTGCCCTACTTTTCGCGGCAGTCAAATCTGCGGCAGGATGTGTCGAATTTTATGGGGGCTTTGTTGAATGTGTATGTGTTTTTATTCCTTGTGGCTGCGGTGGTCGCGCTTTTTGTCGGCAATTCAGTGACGCGACCTATCGTAACGATTGGGGAGAAATTGAAACAAGTAAAATTGGGTAAAAAGAACGAACCGATTATTTGGGAAAATGAAGATGAAATCGGTGCATTGGTAACGGAATACAATAAAATGATTGCGGAGTTGGAGAAATCGGCGCGGCTATTGGCACAGTCGAATAGGGAGTTGGCTTGGCGGGAAATGGCGCGGCAGGTCGCCCACGAAATTAAAAACCCACTCACACCGATGCGCCTCAGTATCCAACATCTTCAACGTGTTTATCAAACCTCTGAACCGGAGCAAGTCAACCGACTTTCCCGAACCATTTTGGAGCAAATTGATAACCTCTCTCACATTGCTTCGGAGTTTTCCAACTTTGCCAAAATGCCCCAAGCAAAAAGCGAAAATTTTGTCTTGGACGAATTGGTCATTTCTGTCTACGATTTATTTAAGGAACGCGAAAATATTGATTTTTCATTGGCAATACCGGATGAAAATACAACAGTACTTGCCGATAAAAAACAAATGATGCGCGTATTTAATAATCTGATTAAGAACGCTATACAAGCCATTCCCGAAAATAAACGCGGCAAGATTGATGTAATTATGGAAAAATTGCACGAAACCGTTGTGGTGAAAATTGTGGATAATGGTGTCGGCATCCCGGAAGAAAAACAGTCGTCTATTTTTGTACCTAATTTTACCACTAAAAACTCAGGAATGGGCTTAGGACTCGCCATTTCGCGCAATATCGTAGAGAATGCGAAAGGCTCGATTACTTTTGAAACAGAGGAACATGTAGGAACGACTTTTTATGTGGAATTGCCGATGCAAGTGCAAGCACAAGTAGCAAGTTCTGTAGCTGTATAGTACGCACACAAGTTATTATGTTTTTTTATTATTTAAAAATTTAAAAATAAATTAAATAAAAATGTCTCGCGTCCACTCGCGTCCTACAAATTTACATTTTACATTTATTAAGTGATTGGACTAAACTAAGCAACCATACTACTATACATCGCCACGAAGGCACAAAGACACAAAGAATTTTAAAAATTATATTTACTTAATTATCAGCGATTTACCCTTTGTGTCTTTGTGACTTTGTGGCAAGGTTCTCATCATGTATAGTAGTAT
>CALCMV010000215.1 GCA_937967535.1 uncultured Saprospiraceae bacterium | reverse complement strand
TCATTTGTAGGGACAGGGCATGCCCTGTCCCTACAAATGAGGGCAGGTTTCGGAGTGCTTGGTTTCCAAGTAAAAAAAATAAAGGTATCGTCATTTAAGCCATAGTGTACTAGAGGCTATTTAGACAGTCCTAAAAAGGTTAGCACTCAACTCAGTTTCAGTTTGGAATACGAACTCAAATCTGCTGCAATAGAACAACATAAACAACTCATAGGTTGGAGAGTTTACGCCTGCAATGCTCCTAAAGAACAACTCAACACCCTACAAGCCATACAGTGTTATCGAAGTCAGTACAAAATTGAGCATAAGTTTGATGAACTACTCCACAGAATGACCGCTTTAATGCCTGTATTTTTACATAAACAAAATAGAATCAAAGCACTCATCAGATTACTTTTACTGATTTTGAAAGTTTCCACGCTTATACAATTTAAAGTCAGAGAACAACCCAAAACTACGACAAAAAATGGTTAAAAAATTATTCGCATTTATCACCCTAATCACTATCGGAATACTCCCCATTGCATTGGCACAAACTACCTTCAAAGTAGCTACTTACAATGTGCTGAGATTTCCAAACAACAGCAACACCACATCCGGCGGTACCAACGCCGACAGGCTCGCAGCTTTCCAAACAATTATGGAAGACATCAATCCTGATATATTGATTATGCAGGAATTGAAAACCGTAACGGGAACAAACAACTTACTCAATGCACTGAATACCAGTAATTTAAACAAAACATTTGCCAGAACACCCAATGCGCCCGACGACAACTTCGGCACGGGCGGCAACATGCTTTTTTACAACACAGCCTTATTCACCTTTGTAAGTGAGAATAGCATCTCGCGTACCAATACAGCTATTGCCGCCGACGGTAGCTTCCTGCAAGCACCACGTTCTGCCGATATTTACCGATTGAATGTGACAAACCCCGCCAATCCGCCTAGCACAACACCCATATATTTTGTCTCGGCACACCTCAAAGCACAAGACACTAATAGCGAAGAAATTCGCTCACTTGGCGCACAAGACATCATGGACTACATTCAACAAAACCTGAATAGCGATGATAATATCATACTCGTCGGTGATATGAACTTTCGGGACGAAACCGAGCCGGGATATATTGACTTTACAAGCAATCCCACATACACCGACCGATTTACAGACCCACTCGGTCCATGGACCCGCGATGCCCAGTCGAGCGTCACCAAATTTACCCAATCTACGCGCATCACAGGCAATGCTGTGGGCAATGGCGGTTCGGGCGGTGGCTTGTGCGACAGGTTCGATTTTTTATTATTCAATGACGACATCAACAATGGCAGCAGTGGTATTGCCTACAATAACGGAACGATGCAGATATTCGGGAATGCCAATATCTTAGTCAATCAATCCGTTTTGGATGGCACGCATCCGCGCCAACAGCAATTATACAATTTTAGCGACCACCTTCCGGTCACTGCCCAATTTACCTTAGACCCTTCGACCACACCAACAGCAGATTGTGCAGCCTACAGCATTGACAGCGGCCTCCTCTTGGTAGAAGATTTTTTTGGTTATGGCGGGCAGGGTTTTATAGACGACCCTGCACCCGGACAGTTGTGTTCCAATGCCTGGGATTTTACCGGATTTTCGGATAGTTATGTATTTGGCGGGGTCAATGTAGGCAATGACTACGCACGCGGCGGCACCAATACCGGCTCATCGCAAGGCGGTATTTATGCCTACAATGAGGGACTTTGGATACAACCCACAGGCAGCGATTTTACAAGCGGCACAGCGACCATGATTGTCTGCAATGATACGGGCAATCCTATTGATGACCTCGAAATCAGCTTCGATATTTTGATATTTAATGACCAAGACCGTTCTAATAAATTAGATTTTTCGTACTCGCTTGATGGCACAAATTATACGCCACTGCCCAACATGTCAGAAGTCAGTATCGGCACAGCAACAAACACACTCAACGTTTTTCCCAAAGACACTAATTTGTACAATCTGAATATTTTACCCGATGCCTGTTTTTACCTGCGATGGACAGGAGACGACCTAAGTGGCAGTGGTTCCAGAGATGAATTTGGCTTGGATAATATCACCCTAAATGTATTGCAAGCCCCGCCTCCGCCTATCTGCACCCCTTTACTTTTAGTCAATGATATTCCCGTCTTCGGTGGCGTATATCAAGCAGATACGATTGTTTCCGCAGGCATCTTATCCTTTATTGATACCATAGAATTTAAAGCAACGGATTGTATTAAATTAGACAATGGATTTATTGGTATTCAAAATTTTAGCGCAGAAATAGAACAATGTGGACAGTAATTTTTTTTTAATAAATTACTTTCTTTGATTTCGCTGATTTTGAAGTGAGAAAACAATCTATTTTTTTATTGATTATTAATAATTTATAAAATAATATAAAATTAATATTTTTAATTTAAACACTTTATTAACTTGATTTTTCCTCAATAATTACACTATTTTTTCTCTAAAATGAATTAAACTATATAATAATTTATAAATAAATAATTATAATTTTATTTCTCGAAAAATAATAATTTCAAATGTTTTTTTCTCATTTAAAAATTAGCGAAATATAAGTTAAAATTCAAAAAGAAAGCACGATAATATACTGTGAACGGGGTAAATTTCGGAAAATATCACTTTTCCGAATGAACCCGTAATGACTGCTTTAGCTGTCAAGTGCATTATTATTTTTATTTATAAAAACTTTAAAAACAATAATTTATAAATTTATTTTTATTCTACTTGACAGCTAAAGCAGTCATTACAGTTTTCCCAAATTTATGCCGTTCACAGTATATCTCCCCTTTGGATGCAGGGGGATTAAACATGCTCTAAGAACCTGCAACCCGCAAGCCTAATTTTTTGTTATAGCCTTCAATTAGTAATTTTGAAACATACAAAATCAACAAAAATAAACGTTTAAGTAGTGAGACAAAAATAGGCTTACAAACCTTATTTTGTCGAACACTATCTAATGTCCAAATTCCGATAGAATAACTGGACTTTGGACATTAGGGAATTAGGAAATTTGGTATTAGGTAAATTGTTTTTTCTCAAATAATTATAAAGTTAAATTAATTGAATATTTTTCTATCTTAATGAAGGCTACCCGTCTAACTTTGCCTAAAGCGAATACTCGTCAGACGAATCACTTTATTCAGTGCGAATATTTTATGAGACAAATCACTACATTTTACAAAAACCTTCGTCAGACGAGTAGTACCTCCAAGCAAACTTAGACG
>CALCMV010000214.1 GCA_937967535.1 uncultured Saprospiraceae bacterium | reverse complement strand
ATTTTTTATCAAATAATTATAAAATAAAAATAATTAAATGTTTTTTTATTCTAATAAAATTAAAACTTCTGATAATCAGTTACTTACAATTTAAAACCGAATTTCCCAATTCCCCAGTTTCCAAAATGTCCAAAGTCCAGTACCATTGTACTGCGCGTAAAAAGCATTATCATCTCCATCTACTATCACAAGATAGGCATCCAGCAAACGGACGAGCCGGATAAAATCGGGGTTTGTAGCATCTGTTCTGAGTAATTTCATACCTAAGTCTCAATTTGAATTATCTAAATTTACAGCAGATTCACCAATTATCCAAATGAAATAAAAAAGGCAAGCTAACATCAGTCAACTTGCCTTTCAAACGCTTTGTAGTCTTTATTATCACTTATTTTCTGCTTTCAATTTCTCCAGTTTTTTCGCTTCTTTTTTGCGTTTTTTTTCAGCTTTTTCAGCTTTTGCTGCGGCTTTGGCAGCTTTTTTCTCCGCTTTGAGTCGTTTTTTCTCTGCCTTTTCTGCGGCTTTCTCTGCTTTCATGGCTTTTTTAGCGGTTTTGAGGTCGGCTTTTTGGTCTTTCATTTCGGCTTTTTCTTGCTTCATAACTTCTTTGGTGCTTTGAGCAACAGCCGTTTGACCGAATAAGAACATGGCGAAAAATGCCATGATTAAAAATTTCATACGTAATTTCATGTCTTTATTTTTATAAAAAAATGTCGGATGTTTGATTTGTTAATTTTTAAATATGGTCTGAACAAAAATCTTTATTTTTATACGTGTAAATCTTTATTGGTTACGAATTGAGGACTCTTATTTTTAGAATTTTTTCAACTTCTTCGCCTCTTTTTACTTAAAAATACTTATTGGTCGGGTAGCCAATATTGTCATTCAACGAATTATAAAAAAACTAAAAACCAAAAACTATGAACCATGAACCATGAACTATGAACCATGAACTAAAAACTATTTCATAACCTTCAAACTCAAATCTTTACTATGATAAGAATGTGTCAATGCACCTACTGAAATATAATCTACACCTGTTTCGGCAATAGGGCGTACCGTATCGAGATTGACACCGCCGGAGGCTTCAGTATTGAAGGTGTCGCCAATCAAAGCGACTGCCTCGCGGGTGCTTTTCAAATCAAAATTATCCAACATAATCTGCGTGACAATACCTTTGCCGACTTGCATCACTTCACGCACTTCGTCTAGGTTGCGGGTTTCGATAGTGAAGCCAAGATTTAAGCCGTTTTTTGCCTGATAATCTGCTACGCTGCGAATGGCTTGTGTGATACCGCCACAGGCATCAATGTGGTTATCCTTCACCATAATCCAATCGTATAAACCAAATCGGTAGTTGCTGGCACCGCCGATGCGTACCGCCCATTTTTCGAGAAAACGCAGTAGGGGAGTGGTCTTGCGTGTATCGAGCAATTTGGCGGATGTTCCCTCGATTTTATCCACAAATTTGCGGCTCAATGTAGCGATACCACTCATACGCTGCATGGCATTGAGCGAGAGTCGTTCGGCTTGCAGCAAGGCGCGGGAATTGCACACTACGGTAAATGCCACATCGCCGTATTTGGCACTTGTGCCATCGGGCATCATCAAGTCAAATTCGGCACTTTCGTCCACGCTTTTAAAAATACGCCCGGCAAGTGCCACACCCGCCAATACACAGTCGGATTTGACCAACAAACGCGCCTTTGTGCGGGCATCTGCGGGTATACATGCGAGCGAAGTATGGTCGCCTTCACCCACATCCTCACGAAAAGCGCGGGCAATAAAGTCATTGATTTGCAGGTCGGTAGGTTCTTGAATTAAGTGTTGCATGTGATAGTTGATGGTCGCTAGTGTCGTAACCCGTTATTTGTTGACTCCATACTACTATACATGATGAGAACCTTGCCACAAAGTCACAAAGACACAAAGGGTAAATCGCTGATAATTAAGTAAATATAATTTTTAAAATTCTTTGTGTCTTTGTGCCTTCGTGGCGATGTATAGTAGTATGTGTTGACTCGTTATTCGTTTTTTAACTAATTAATAATCAATAACTTACTGTAATTTTTAATTGTCAATAAATTACGAATTAAACCACTAGCCTGTAGTCCATAATTAGACGCAAGCCTGTTTCTTTTTATTTTTTGCAAAAATACATGTAAGTTTTAACCTAAATCTCAATTTCAATATTTTTTTGCCTTTGAGCTTGAATTTTCATACTCTAAACAAAAAAAAGACATCCCATACAGGATGTCCCTTCGTTCATTATCTTTTCACTAAATTTTTGCTGATTCATATTTGGGATTTTATAACTATTTATTCTTCTTCGATGCCGAGTTCTTGGATAAGCAAATGCTCATCGTCGGTTTGTTTCATATAAAAACTGACGCGATAGGTAATCTCGCCTATTTTCATATTGCCAATGCAATAATGTAATTTGTCGTTATTTGTGCCTTTGTGAACAAGTTTGAAGGATTTAGGCGGATAATCCACGAAAAATTTCTTGACGACTTGCTCGGCTTGCGCTTTACTATAAATACCTTCCTCGTCGAGTACGATGAGTTCGACATTTTCATCAAAATATTCCGCAAGTGTGCCGGCATCTCCTGCGCTCAACGCCTTCGCAATGGCATTAAAGTCCGTTGTACTTTGCGAAATAGGTGCGAACATCAGGATAAATAAAATCATTTTCATTCTTTAATCTATTTTTGAATGGGTGATAAATGAAGTACAAGTTAAAGCGATAACAAGCCCAACAATTTATTTGTTGTGAATTGCAAAATTGCCGCTTTGTTTTTCAAATACTTACTTCTAAATATGTTTTGGTGTTTCACTCATTCGCTATCTAAATTACGAATTTTGTGCCAATTTTATATTTGTTGTCTTTATTTTGATTTAAAAAACATCTATAATGCTTGATAGTTAAATTTTTATACTGCAATAAATTCTATTATGGGTATATAGCTTTCCGGCATTGAAGTGGCAAGTTAAATGATAATTTTAAATTCTGATTATCTATAAAACTGCTCCATATCGGGCTTTGAGTCTATGGTAATTTTTTAATAGGGTGCGATTCGTTTTTGTACCCACTAATATTTTTGATTATCAATATTTTACGAATTTTAAATTAACTTGATAATAATATATTTTTAAAATAAAAATGTATTTGCATTTAGGCTGAGATATTTTTTCTGAATTTGGGTTAAAACTCGTCAGATATTTTCAAAATCTACCGATGATCTCAATTTCCCGACAAAGTTTAAATGTCTGACGAGTTTTAACCCAAATTCAAGCCCAATGCCATCTATTATTGCACTATTATTATCTTCGTATAAAGTCGCAATCATCCAATAAAATATTTTACTCAGTCAAAATTTTCTTATTTTATAAAACTTGTCAAAAACATAATTTCTCCGTACCATTAGGATTAATTTTAAACACATTCTAAAGTAATTTGGTGCAAGCCGGAGACACTAGGTTTTTTTATGCTCAAAACGCTTAAAAAATATTGGGGATACGATGCTTTCCGTCCAATGCAAGATGAGATTATTCAGTCTGTTTTGGATGGGAATGATACGCTTGCTTTGCTGCCAACGGGAGGGGGAAAATCCATTTGTTTTCAAGTACCGGCACTGATGCAAGAGGGCGTTTGTCTTGTCATTTCTCCTTTGATTGCTTTGATGAAAGACCAAGTGCAGAACCTCAATAAACGCAATATTCCTGCCGTAGCGATTTATTCAGGGATGCACTACCGCGAGATTGACCGCACCTTTGATAATGCGATTTATGGCAATACAAAATTTCTCTACCTTTCGCCCGAACGCCTTGCTTCCGACCTCACCCGTGAGCGCATCAAGAAAATGAATATCAATTTGTTGGCGATTGACGAGGCGCATTGTATATCGCAGTGGGGCTACGATTTTCGACCTTCTTATCTCAATATTGCGGACATACGCGAGTGGATGCCCGATACACCGATGCTTGCACTTACCGCCACCGCCACGCCCAAAGTGGTCGAGGATATTCAAGAAAAATTAGCCTTTCGTAAGGGGAAAAAAGTCTTTCAAAAGAGTTTTGCGCGAGATAATTTATCCTATGTCGTTTTTAAAGAAGAAAGTAAGCAGGAAAAGATGCTCCACATTCTCCAAAAAGTCAAGGGTACAGGTATTGTGTACGTGCGTAACAGAAGAAAAACGAAAGAAATTGCACTTTTTTTGCGGAAAAAAGGCATCGCGGCAGACTTCTATCATGCAGGATTGAGCAGCGATATTCGCAGTCAAAAGCAAGAGGCTTGGACGAACAATAAAATCCGAATAATGGTATCCACAAATGCTTTCGGAATGGGTATTGATAAGCCGGATGTGCGGGTGGTCATTCACTTGGATTTGCCGGATAGTTTGGAGGCATATTTTCAAGAAGCGGGAAGGGGAGGGCGCGATGGAAAACGTGCTTATGCGGTTTTGTTGTATGATAATTTGGATAAAAATTATTTAGAAAAAACCTATGAACAATCCTTTCCTGATATGACGGAGATTCGTCAAGTGTATCGGGCATTGGGCAGCTACTTTCAATTGGCAACGGGCGGCGGAAAGGGCAATAGTTATGCCTTCGATATTGTCGAATTTGCACAGACCTATAAACTGGATATTTTGCAAACGCATCATTGTCTGAAAGTACTAAAAAATGAAGGTTGGATTGCCTTGACCGACAGCGTTTTTGAACCTGCAACATTAAAAGTCATCGTCACACAAGAAGATTTATACAAATATCAAGTCAAACATCCAAAATTGGACAATCTCATTCGCACGATACTACGCACTTATCAGGGTTCTTTTGCTAATCACATCAAAATCAATGAAAAACAATTGGCAAAATTTATAAGAATTCCCTATGATGTTCTGAAAAACAATTTATCACAAATGGCGCAGGAAGGTATCATCGAATACGTCCCGCAGCGCGAAGACCCACAATTGATATTCACCCGCGAGCGCGTACCTGCCGAGAATTTGAGTATTAATTCCGAATTGTATAATTTCCGAAAAAAACGCTATCACAACAATATTCAGGCAGCTATTCATTACGCCACTGCCGCACAATGTCGCAGTCAATTATTATTAGAATATTTTGCAGAAAAAAATGCGCCGAAATGTGGTACTTGTGATGTCTGTTTGGGGCGTTTGGATAAAAAATTGCCCGAAAAAGATTATAATTTTTACAAAAATAAAATTCAAATACAAATACAAGGCAATCCCACTGAAATGAAGGAATTGGTCAAGCGATTTCCTAGCACAAAGGAACAGCAAATTTTAAAAACGATTGATTATATGTTGGATAATGGTCTTCTCCGTATTGATGAAGATAATGTAATTTATTGGAAAGGGTGAATAACTTCCAACTCAACTTCAATTTAAAATGAATGGAGTGTGTAAAACATTAGTGGCATTTTAATGTATTTGTAACTACTCAGGTTCTTACCTGATTTTTAAAAAACAAAAAAAACATATAACTTTGCGTTGTGACAAAAGATGCTCAAATAGCGAAACTTTTATCAGAAAATGCCACATTACGTGCTGAGAACAGCGAGTTACGTAAGGAC
>CALCMV010000213.1 GCA_937967535.1 uncultured Saprospiraceae bacterium | reverse complement strand
ATTTTACATAAACAACAGGCACATGCAGTGATGAGTTTTGCACCATTTATCTACAACAAAGCTGACTCTGAAATCATTTTATTTGTCAATTATGCCTGCGGTAGTTTATGTGGAGGTATTTATCAATATACATTAATTAGAGACAGTTCAGAGTGGGAAATTTCTGATGTTAAACCTTTATCTGTGTACTGATGAAAAAAAATGTTATTCTATCTATCTTCTTACTTCCGATGTTACTTAGTGCTTGTATTTATGCGGAAACATACAGACCAAAGGCGATTGTGTTGGTAACTTTGACGAATACAAACATCGAATGCAAGTCAAGCCATCCCAAAATTTATATTGGCGCAGGCTCACATCAGTTAATCTCTGACTGTACCTATCGATTAGTTTTTGATGAAACCGGTGGTGGCTCAACACATTTTTAGGTAAAAAAATTCGAGAGTTCGATCCGTGGACAGACGACCGCATGGTTTTGACGATAGATAATACGGAGTATAAATTTAGTATCGAAGACATCAAGAAAATGCCCACGGTAGCCGAGGATGATTCTCTTGTCTATCAACTGAATATACAGTAATTTGAAGCTCACTCGAAAGCAATGTCTTTCGGGTGAGTTTTTCATTTTCGACCCTTCAATCCTATTTTCCATGAAAAAAGAAGTCGTTAACGAGCGTTTTGGTTTTACCTATGAAATAGAGGTAAGTGTACCCAAAGAAGATTTTGACAGATTAATTAAAGAAAGTAAAGGCAAAAAACTTCCTCAATTTGTTACAAAAATGCCTTGTGAGAGCGATGCTTTTATTATTCCTTATCTGTTCAATGACGGTCGAGTTTTAGTTACATATCCTTCTAATGGCATAATATACAGCAATTTAAAGGGTTACTTGGCAGATATAAATCTAAGCGAAAAACACCTTTTAACTACTTACCCCAGAAAAAGAATCGCCTACCTCCCTAATGCCCAAAAAGTATATTATCATCAAATCAGTCCGGCAGAAGGCGAACGCATTACGCTACTCTACGACCTGTATAATGAAGCCTCCAGCTTATCTCACATACCACATGCTTCTAATCTGTATAAAACTGATATTGATGAAATAACCGAACATCGCACCATACACGAAGATTATAATGTCTATTTTGAAGAAGACTATAAAGCGTTGGATAGCAAGCGAGCGATTGTCACTCAAATTGCGCTTGACCGTCGCAGAATGGGTAGAGAACCCGATTATGGTTTTATCGACATCAATATGTGTGGGCGCAATCCTTACGGTGAGCAATTTCCTGACCATGTAGATGAACTTGCCGCACAACTTCCCGAATTGCTACATTTCCCGGAAAGTATTATGGCGTATAGCTTGTATAGCTTACCGCATATTGACAAATATCTCCATCGCAGTTTGTTTACAGATGAATTTGCGGATAAAGTATTTTTACCATTACTCGCGTATATTGGCAAATCTTACATCAAACGAAATGGCGGTGAGTGTGTGATGCGTTATGACAAAACATTCACCTCGTGGACACCCGATGTACGCGATGAAAAGGGTTTTAAAGATATGTATCGTCCGTTACTCAAAATGTTGGATTCTACGGAAGGTCATTTGACAACGTTGACATCGGTTTATCATCATCGGCTTCGTCGTTAATCGTAAACACAAATACATGAAAAGGACACAAAAAGTAACACACAAATATTTTGGTGCCTATGAAACAATTAGGATGCCGATAGATGAAGCACAACAACTCATTGAAAAACACAATGGAAAAGAATTGTCGAAATATAAATATACTATCCCATGCACCGATGCTATTAGCACACCATATTTACTTGAAGATGGTAGGGTCATCACAACTAAAGTCATAGATGCGATAATGTATAACGACTTAAAAAACTTCATGATAGGTGCCACAGGCATTCAGAAAAAACTTATCCAAACCGCTTATCCCAAAAAACGAATTATATATCTTTTGGATTCAAGTAAAATATATTATTACGAAATTGACGAGGCAAAAGGTGAACGCATACAGGTACTCTATGAAGCAGAACCTAAAGAGCATCCACGCGATACAAGCGTTTACAAACTTCACAGCGGCGAAGTTGTGGAACATCAACCTACTGGAAACAGGTTCACCCTCTATCAAAAGGATGACTACGATGAACTCTGTGAAATGCGAGTAGTTTTAAAGGAAATATCTATCAATAGAAGACGTATGCTAAAGGATTATGGCTACATGAATCCTTGGATTCGTGGTCGAAATCCTTATGGTGAAAAATTTCCTGAACACGTAGATGAACTCGCTGCCCAATTGCCACAATTGCTGCCCATGCCCGAAAAATATATGAAATATACGCGGAATAGTCTCCCTACAATTGATAAATATCTCTATCGTAATATGATTACAGATGAATTTGCGGATAGAGTATTTTTGCCCTTGTTAGCATACATTGGTAAGTCGTATCTCAATGAAAATGATGGTGAATGGAAGATGCGCTACGATGAGAATCTCACCACATGGACACCCGATATCTATGACGGTGCTTTCAAAGAAATGTATATGCCGCTGCTTGAGATATTGGACTCAACCGAAGGTATGTGGACACCGCTTGCTACGGTTTATAATCATCGTCCGCGCTGATTTTCACACCACCCTATCCTTCAACATCTTCTTCAAAGCCAACATCTCATCCCGATATTGTGCGGCGGTGATAAAATCAAGGTCTTTGGCAGCTTTTTTCATTTTCCTTTCCGTGTCTTTTATGGATTTTTCGAGTTGGTCTTGCGTCATATATTGTACGACGGGGTCGGCGGCGATGCTGAGTTCTTCGGGTTCTTGGTAAGCGGTGGGGTCTACACTAGAGCGAATGTCGAGAATAGACGATTGGCGGCGAATTTCGTCTTTTGATTTGCTGACTGTGGTGGGCGTGATGTTGTGCTGCTCGTTATAGGCGATTTGTTTGGCGCGGCGGCGGTTGGTTTCGTCCATGGTTTCTTGCATGGAGCGTGTGATTTTATCGGCATAAAAAATGACCCTGCCATTGGAATTTCGCGCAGCACGACCAGCAGTTTGGGTGAGTGAACGGGTGTTCCGCAAAAAGCCCTCTTTATCCGCATCCATAATCGCTACGAGCGAGACTTCCGGCAAATCCAAACCTTCCCGCAGTAAGTTCACCCCGACCAAGACATCAAAGACTCCCAAGCGCAAATCGCGCAGAATTTCCACTCGTTCCATCGTATCAATTTCGGAGTGAATATAGCGGCATTTTATCCCAATATTAATGAGATATTTCGACAATTCTTCTGACATTCTTTTGGTCAATGTCGTGACAAGTACGCGCTCGTCTACCTCCGTGCGTTGGCGAATTTCATCCAACAAATCATCTACCTGATTGATACTCGGACGCACCTCAATCGGCGGGTCAAGCAAGCCTGTCGGACGCACGACTTGTTCCACAAATATCCCTTCGGTCTGCTCTAATTCGTAATCGCTTGGCGTAGCACTCACAAAGATAACCTGATTCATAAGGCTCTCTGTTTCAGGAAATTCCAAAGGGCGATTATCAATTGCCGAAGGCAAACGAAAACCGTGATTGACGAGATTGAGTTTGCGTTTTCTATCGCCGCCATACATGCCGCGCAATTGCGGAATCGTCACATGACTTTCATCAATAAACATCAAATAATCGTCGGGAAAATAATCCAACAA
>CALCMV010000212.1 GCA_937967535.1 uncultured Saprospiraceae bacterium | reverse complement strand
TTTTTCTCAAATAATTATAAAGTTAAATTAATTGAATATTTTTCTATCTTAATGAAAATTAAATAGCTGATAATCAATTACTTACGATTTAAAACCGAATTTCCCAGTTACCGAATTTCCAAAATGTCCAAAGTCCAGATTGTAACCATTAATGAACTATGAACTACGAACTATGAACTAAGAACTATGAACTGACAGCCTATTTTTAAATTTAAACTAAATCTTCACTAACTTTGCGAGATGAAAATAAAAGCTGTCATTCTGTTTTTTTCACTATTTCTTTTTTGCGGTCAAATATCAGCACAAAACACCATCACTTTAGAACAAGTCATAGACCTTGCTGCCCGGCACAATTTCGGTTTACGCATCAGCACCAACAACCGACAAGCCGCACAAAACAACGCCACTTGGGGCAATGCCGGATTACTGCCCCGCGTAGATTTGAACGGCAATTTTAATTTTGGCGAAAGCAGCACAAAATCCGAATACGCCGCCATTCCGCCCATCGAAACTCAAGGGGCAGGCTCGCGTACTTACGGGGGCAATATAGGTGCGAGCTACGTGCTATTCGACGGATTGAGAGGGCAGAATACCTTCAAAAAAGCACAGTCAAATTTTCGCCTCAGTGACCTCGCTTATCGGCAAGAATTTGAGAATACAATGGTCAATGTCATCGCTGCATATTACGAGTGGTTGCGCTTGCAGGAAAACGAAAAAATCGCTGCCGAACGCTTGGCTATCACCCAAGCCCAACTCCGCCAAACCGAAGGCAAACAACGCTACGGGCAAGCCACCGAAGCCAACAGACTCAATGCCTTGACTGCCTACAATGCCGACAGCACGGCTCTCATCCGTAGCCGTTTGACGATTAGAAAAGCGATTTTAAATTTGAATACCCTGATAGGAAAAAAGGAAATTAATGAAAGCGATATAGCAGCTAGCGAACTGAGCCTTCGACCCGATTTTGATTTTGAAAAATTACTGGAAAAAGCACAGCAAAATAATATCAATTTATTGCAAGCATTGAATAATATTTCGGTGGCGGATTATGATGTAAAATTGGCGCGTGCAGCGCGTTTTCCAAGGGTCAATCTTTCGGCAAGCTACGCCATCAGCGACCAAGCCAATGAGTTGGGTTTTTTACTTTCCAATCAAAATCAAGGTTGGGATCTTGGTGCAACTGCTGCTTACAATCTTTACAACGGCAGCCAAACCGCCACGCGCGTCAAAAATGCCAAACTCGCCCGCGACAATCAAGAAATTGCCCTCGAACAAACCCGATTCCTCATCGAACAAGACCTACTCAATGCCTGGCTCGACTATGAAAATAACAAAAGTTTGCTTGCAATCGGTGAAAATAATGTAACTATCGCCAAGCAAAGCCTCGACCGCACCCTCCGTGCCAACCGCAGCGGACAAGCCTCCGACCTTGAAGTTCGCGATGCCCAACGCGCTTACGCACAAGCCCAAAACGACTTGCTGACCACTCAACTAAATGTAAAATTATCTGAATATGAAGTACTTAGGATTGCAGGATTATTGGTGGAAGAATGATAGAATTGATGCGAGTTGGGATTGGACATAAAAAAAGCCACCCAACACATGGAAGCATCGGGCGACAAAAACAATGATTATTAAACTGTCGTAAAGTTATTGTGAAAAATTTACATTCGCAAGATTTTTAACTATTTTTTCGCATAATGTCGCCATTCAACCAATTTCTACAATTAAATTTAACTTTTGACGCTAAAAATTGTCTTATCTTAATGTTGATTTCTTGCGAGTTATATTTTTCATAGAAAAAACAAAGATACACATACGCGATAAACCACTTTTCGTTTCAATCGTAGTCCTTGCGGTGGCGAACACGTATCACTTCGTATCGTCATAGACCTTCAAAGCGGCTTCTTTCTCTAAGAAAAATGCTTTGGTCACACATAGGCAGTTTCGTCGCCTTTGGTCTTTGACATTTTTGCTTTGTGCGAGAGGTTCGTCGCCATGTCGTGGAATATTTTTGTTGTGGATGTTGGCATTGTTTTGATAGATTTTGCTTTGAGCTACTTTTATGGGGTGGCAGTATTTTTTAATTATTATAAATTACACCTAATTCTTCAACAAATATTTGTTCTTGCTTCTTTATCAAGTTAATTCTTAATTCTATTCCTTTTTCCATTTTATTAGAAGTAAAACAATCAATAATCTCTCTAGAGATAAAAAATTGTTCGGATGTGTTATTAATTAAAGTGGCATCAAGAATATCGTCAATTAAATTCTTTGAGTGATTTTGCGGCTTACTTATATCAATAATTTCTTCTTTTATAATTAAGTTTCCAATTACTTTTTGAGTAGGATTAATATAATTTAATTGTAGCTGCCCTGTATCATATTCGTTGTCTCTATTATTTAGTTTTTTGTTGCAATTATAATATCTATTCAGCATAAAAAGTAAGGTTGATTTTACTCTTACACTTCCAAAATTTATTCGATAATCTTTCGGAAATGAACTTGTAAGAAATTCCTCGTTGGAATTACTTACATAAAAAATATTATCAACTTTACCTTCTATATATTCTTTAAAATTTTTAAATGCTTTTCGTTGTTTGCTTAAAGAGTATATGGTAAAATAATTAGTGTATGAAGTTTTCCATATCCATTTTTTTAATTCGTCTATATCTTTTTTATTTGGTTCTTTTAAGCGAAAAAACTCTGTTACAAAAATTAGTTGTGTATCATACGGAAGAAGCTTGTAGTCTATAATTTTACATTCCTTATATAGAAATTCAATCGCCTTTTTGATATTGTCAATAGTGTTTTTACTCAAGGAAGGGAAGGATGATTCTTGAGCAAGATTCTCGACATTCACATCAAAATAAGGCTTTCCTGAAGCTGTTTTTATACAATTAATTATGGTATCTCTTTTTAATTCACCATAATTATATTGTTCCAATTCATTTAACAATTTACTTATCTCATCTGCGAGCAAAAAAGAACCTTTTACATAAGAAAGTGCTGAAACCATCCAATCCATTGATATTTTAGTTCCTTTTGAATTTACTCTTGAGAAAATATCAACCGCACTTTGAATATCACCACCTTTAATTTGTAGATATGAAATTTCATAATCAATTAAAGTTGTTGCTAAAACTCTTGCTCTTGTAATATAAAGATGACTTTCATTTTCATCTTCAATATTATATCTTAAATCATCAAAATAAATTAATAGACTGAATGTGTCAGTTAAAACATGGAGAGGAATTAAGTGAATTTTTTTAGCATTAGATTTTGTGTAAGGAACAAATTCTTCATCTTTTAAATCATAAAAAAAGCTGAAATCATTTAACTCTGATTCTTCAATTTCTCCGTTAAAGTTTTTAGGATTTGTTAAAACTCCAAAGAGAGTAGAAACTCTTTGGAAACCATCAAGGATATAACTATAATCTTGTTTTTCAGACTTAATTGTATATGGACCAATTTTTTCGAAGTGTCTAATTTGAGTAAGAGGTTCCCATAGTAATAGACTTCCAATAGGATAACCCTGTTTCAAGCTATCAAATAAATCCAGCATTTGCTTTTTATCCCATTCAAATTCTCTTTGAAAGATAGGTATTTTTAATTTACCATCATTTACTTCTTTCAATAATTTGACTAATCTAAATTTATCTGGTTTTACTTCAATTTTATTGCTCATAGGTAATTATTATATAATTCTTGCTAACCTTACAAGGAGTAATTCCATTTCTGTTATCTCCTCACTTTTATACCCAACTGTATCAATTCTAATTTTGTGATGTTCACATCTCTCTTCAAGATGGGCTCTTTTCAATTCATTTTTTAAAAATAAAGGAGGAAGATCATTCTTTATGTCATAGGCATTAAAATAATCTTCTATATCAATGAAATCATACTCCTCGTTGGAAAAACCTTTTATTTCATCAACATCATCCAAAGGAAAATATTTTAAAATAAAGTCCAAAGGAAAATAGTTCTCAATTTCTCTTTTGTAAAGCATATGCCATGGAATCAAATCAGTGGCTTCGAATTTTATATTACCACTACCCAAAATATCATTTCTTTTAATATAAGAAATTATCTTTTTGTTTAAATTGCTTATCTCATCAGCAATTTTAGTTTTATCATTATCAAAAATGGTAGCAACTCTATATTTTATATAATCACTTCCAAATATTGCTTCTTTCGCTTTGATTCGATTTATGATTTGTCCTTTACCACCGGCATTATCAGAACGCAACTGATTTGTCTCAATGCAACGTTTGAGTTTCCTGTATAAGATTTTACGCTCATTTCTTTTTACTTTGGAATACATAAAAACAATGCCTTTGACAAACTTCCAATCATTTGTTCCATTTTCTAATACAACATAAGATGACTCTGATAAAATTCGAGTCAGACCTTCTAATTGTTGAGCATCTTTTACAAAAAAACTACTGAGGTAGAATTCTTTTACTGCAGTAATTTCTTCCTTTTTTATTAATTTTTCAAAAAGTTCTTGTTCCGTAATAGATAGGTGTTTGGTGAACCATTCTTCTTTTTTTATTAATTCAATGGCATCTGTATTCACATTAGAGGCATCCCACATGTGTTCACAATCTGATTTAAATAGAATTCTAAAGATTGAGGTAAGATTACTTAATACATTTTTATCAGATGAGACAAATATATTTAAATCAATTCCTATTATCATTTTTTCAATTTTGGATTAGTTCATTGATTTCAAGTAAATCCTTTAGACCTTCTTTAAAAATACCCTCCGGCCAATCACTTAGTTTTCCTTTCTTATCAATAGTAATGGGTTCTAAACAATAATTATCATCCTCTGTATCAATCCAATAAATAATTACATCTTCTTCATTTAGTAAATGTTTTTTATCAACAATTAATTTTCTAAGTCTAAGGATAAAATTTTCTGAATGAGTTTCAATTAAAAATTTAGCATTTAGGTTTTCTTCTTTTGTTACAGTATTTGCAATTAATTCGGCAATATCACCATGAGCGGCAGGATGTAAATGTAATTCCGGTTGTTCTAAAACTGTTATAGTATTTTTTAAATTCATACTGGCTCTTACAATTATTGGTAAAACTTGACTTATTCCTTCCCCTACATCCGCTATACTTATATTAAAAATAGAATTATCTAATTTTTTCTTAATTATTGGGGACATAAAAGGCTTATACGTTTCATCGTCTATGTCAAAAGCCCAGCCGTCAAAGTATTTTTCAAATAAATCACTTACATTTTTGAGTAAGGGATTTCCCGTAACCTTGCTGTTTCCTAAGATTTGATAGGCATTTTCACCTTTCATACCTAATTGATTAAAGTTCATCTTTCCAGATAACTTAAAAACCCTTGGAGGTAATTCCCTAAAAGGACCAATGTAATTTTCTTTTAATTTAGGAAATATAATGTTTAAATCTTCTAAAATATTTACTTCATCTTTATTAACTATGCTGATTGGAATTAAACCACTAAATTCACATATAAACAATTCACCATTATCATTTTTATATTCGGAAGGAAGTCCTGTACTATAAAAAGATATATTGTGTTGACTATCCCTATAAGACCATTTCGTAATTACAGGCTTATCAAAATTCTGTTCTAACATTGGTGTAATTTCAATATCAAAAGTCTGATTAGTTGTAAATTCTAATTGAAAAACAATAGGAGTACTGGCTTGTCTTCTGTAAGCTAAATCACGATATGCATTACCAAATTCAATTCCTTTATCTTCAAGTAGGATTGGTAAACTTATTTCTTGTGAAAATGCTGAAGAAAATAGAGGAATGAGTTTTGATATTGAACTCTTACCGGAACTATTCTTTCCAATTAAAATCGTTATAGGCTTCAATTCTAATTCTTGTTCCTGTTGGAAAGCTTTATAATTAGAAAAAACTATTTTGTTAATCATGTGAATATTTTACAAAATTATTTATGATTTTTGTTTATGATGTTATTTCTAATATTTAGTAACATCAACACATCAAACCCCCGCCGCCCACTCACTAGCCTCCTTAATCGCCCGCTTCGCATCCAGTTCCGATGCTTCATTCGAGCCACCTACCAGCGTGACTGATTTCCCTGCCGCTTGCAGTTCCTCGTACATATCGCGCAGTGCGACCTGTCCGGCACACACGACTACATTATCGACCTTCAAGACCTGATATTCACCACCGACATTGATGTGCAAACCTTCATCGTCAATCTTTTCGTAAGTGACATTGGCGAGCATATTGACCTTCTTCATTTTGAGGCTGGCGCGGTGAATCCAACCGGTTGTTTTACCCAGATTTTTACCGTGTTTTCCGCCGGAACGTTTCAGTAGAAATATCTCGCGTGGAGAAGGTGCAGGTTGCGGAGGCGTATTTGCACCGCCTTTTTGGTAGCTCATATCTACGCCCCATTCCTTCATATAATGTTCGACGTGCAGGCTCGGCGATTCGCCTTCATGCGCCAAAAATTCCGCCATATCAAAACCAATTCCACCCGCACCAATCAGCGCGACACGCTTACCAACGGCTTTGTTCTGATACAAGACTTCGGCATAATCCAAGACCTTTGAATGTTCGATACCCGGTATGTTCAATCGACGCGGCGTAACACCCGTTGCCAATACAATTTCATCAAAACCGCCATCAAGCAAGATAGCTTTATCGACCCGCGTATTGAGGTGCAACTGTACGCCATGCTTCTCAATCATTTTGCCATAATAACGTATCGTTTCGCCGTATTCTTCCTTACCGGGAATGACCTTTGCCATGTTGAATTGACCGCCAATTTCCGATTCCGATTCATACAAATGCACCTCGTGACCACGCTCGGCAGCCAATGTCGCGGCAGCCATTCCCGCCGGACCTGCGCCTACTACGGCTATTTTTTTCTTGTTTTTTGTGGGTAAAAAATTCAATTCCGTTTCGTGACAAGCGCGTGCATTGACAAGGCACGAACAGACCTGTCCGCCGAAGGTATGGTCAAGGCAAGCCTGATTGCAGGCGATGCAAGTGTTGATTTCGTCGGCGCGATTTTCGTAGGCTTTCAGCATCAGATTTTCGTCGGCAAGGAAAGGGCGTGCCATCGACACCATATCTGCCGCGCCATCTTGCAAAATACGCTCTGCCACATCAGGCATATTGATACGATTGGTCGTGATAAGCGGGATATTGACCTCGCCCATCATACGCTTCGTGACCCACGCAAAACCACCACGCGGCACAGGCGTAGCGATAGTCGGCACACGCGCTTCGTGCCAGCCGATACCCGTATTGATGATGGTCGCCCCGGCTTTTTCGATTTCTTTGGCGAGTTGTACGACTTCCTCCCAGGTACTACCGTCTTCCACCAAATCCAACATCGACAGACGGTAAATGATGATGAAATTTTCACCCACACGCTCGCGTACTCGCTTGACGATTTCGATAGGAAATTTCATGCGATTTTCATACGCACCGCCCCATTCGTCTGTGCGATGATTGGTGCGTTTTACGATAAATTGATTTATCAAATAACCTTCCGAACCCATCACTTCGACACCATCGTAACCCGCTTCTTGGGCGAGTTTGGCGCATTTGGCGTAATCCTCAATCGTGCGCTCAATGTCATCAGTCGTCATTTCGCGCGGCTCGAAAAAATTAATCGGTGCTTGTATCGGCGAAGGCGCGACGACTTTATCGTGGTAGCCATAGCGTCCGGTATGGAGGATTTGCATACAGATTTTGCCACCTTCGTCGTGTACGGCTTTGGTGATTAATTTGTGCTTGGCGACTTCTTCGGCATTGGTCAGCTTGGCAGCGTGTGGCGCGACCCAACCTTCTTCATTGGGCGCAATACCACCTGTCACGATGAGCGCAACTTGTCCACGCGCACGCTCGGCATAAAATACGGCGGCACGTTCAAAACCATTCGGTGCTTCTTCCAACATGGTGTGCATCGAACCCATGAGGGCGCGGTTTTTTAAGGTGGTAAATCCTAAGTCGAGGGGGGAAAGTAATTTGTCGTACATATCTTTTAACGGTGGACGGCTGACGGCGAACGGTGGACGGTTTATCGTCACGCAATGTTTCCGGCTTGCACGTTGTTGTACTGACGACTTTAGCCGTCAGGTGAGTTTGAGACGGCTAAAGTCGTCTGTACAATATCTTCGTAAAGGTAATGAATTTCAAAAGCAATCAAAAATCAAAAATACGCCAATCAAAATTCTGATAGTATTATACATGTAATGCTGCAACCACAAAATTATCGGTGAACTGCGTTTTGACCATTTCTATTAGTATGGCTATCACCAATCATCAAATTTAAACAGAGACATATTTTAATTTTTTCAAAGATAACATTGTTGAAATAAAGATATGATGAAAATTATTTTATTTTTGACAAAATACTAACTTCCTGCGAATTTAGTATCTTTGCCTCGTTTCAACGACCATACTAATGAAATTAAAATATCTAAATCAAGTTAAAGACAACTTAGACCTCTCAACAAAATACCATATAAATCACTTCCGAATTGGAGTTTGGAGTTTGTTATTTGGAATTTTGCTAATAGCTTGTGGTGGTGATTCCACTGATAATAGGGACGATTCCGGCGACAAAAAAATATTCATCTACAATCAGCCCAATGCCGTTACTTCGCTCGACCCCGCATTTGCGCGTAGTCAGACGAATATATGGGCGATTGACCACATGTATAATGGCTTGGTACAACTCGACG
Organism: uncultured Saprospiraceae bacterium; assembly: GCA_937967535.1. Classification (GTDB taxonomy): domain Bacteria; phylum Bacteroidota; class Bacteroidia; order Chitinophagales; family Saprospiraceae; genus JAHDEO01. The sequence continues at coordinate 7,941 of CALCMV010000212.1, read as the reverse complement.
AAAACCTCAATGTACAGCCTTCTATTGCCAAAAGCTGGGATATTTCAGAAGATGGTCTGATTTATACCTTTAATTTGCGCGATGATGTGTATTTTCATGATAATGAATGTTTTGCAGATGGAAAGGGTAGGAGAGTGGTGGCTTCGGATATAGTGTATAGTTTTAACCGTATTTTGGATAAAGCGGTCAACTCTCCGGGTGCGTGGATTTTCAAAGACCGCGTGGCAGAGAGCCAAGCATTCCAAGCGATAGATGACAATACATTTCAAGTGAATCTGAAACGCCCGTTTCGCCCGATGTTGGGGATTTTTTCGATGCAATATTGTAGCGTTATTCCACAAGAAGCGATTACAAAATATGGTAAAAATTTTCGCGCAAATCCTGTGGGTACGGGCGCGTTCAAATGTACAAAATGGCTCGAAAACCAAGCATTATTATTAGCCAAAAATGAAAAATATTTTGAATCGGGCTTACCGAAAGTAGATGCGGTAAGGGTCAATTTTATGACAGATAGAAATACGGCTTATCTGGAATTGATGAACGGCAATTTGGATTTCATTTCAGGCTTGGAATCTTCCTATGCTGATGAATTGCTGACCGAAACAGGCGCACTCAAGCCCGAACACGCAGACAAACTCCAATACCAAAAATCGCCTTTTCTCAATTCGGAATATTTCGGTATCAATATGGATTTTAGGGGCAAAAGAGCCGATAGCCCCCTGCGCCACAAAAAGGTACGCCAAGCCCTCAACTATGGATTTGACCGCAGCAAAATGCTTCAAACCCTCCGCAACGGTGTAGCCAAACCTGCTACTTCGGGTTTTGCTCCGGCGGGTTTGCCTTCCTTTGATGTGTCTAAGGTAAAAGGTTATGATTACAAGCCGTCGAAAGCCGCTAAACTACTGGCAGAAGCGGGTTATCCCAATGGAAAAGGCATGCCCGAAATCGAACTCCGCACCAATAGCGATTACTTGGACATCTGCCAATTCATTGCCAGACAATGGGAAGACCTTGGGGTCAAAACAAAAATAGAACTCATGCAGTCGGCTACCCTGCGCGAACTCATGTCGAAAGGCGAAGCCGATTTCTTTCGCGCCTCATGGATTGCCGATTACCCTGATGCAGAGAACTTTATGACGCTTTTTTACAGCAAAAATCCTGCGCCACCCAACTATACACGCTTCCAAAACGTTGATTTTGATAGGCTGTATGAAGCTGCGCTGAATGAAAATAACGATGCCAAACGCTACGATTTGTACCAGAAAATGGATAAAATCATTGTAGAAGAAGCACCCGTTATTTTCTTATATTATGATGAAACGGCACGATTCTTTCGCGCCAATGTCAAGGGCATTACAGGTAATGCCATTAATTTATTATCAGTTAAAAAAATTAGTAAATAGACATGAGAATTGAGACTTGAGAAATGAGATGTGAGACGCGAGAGATGAGACCGGAGAGATGAGACAAAAGATATAAAAAACATATCTTTTCTCTTATTTCATTTCTTTCGTCTCATGTCCGCGTCTCACATCTCATCTCTCAAGTCTCAGGTCTCAAGTCTCTCATCTATCAAGTATGAAAAAAATTATTTTGTTATTTGTTTTGGCGTTGGCGGTGGTCGGCGCACAGGCGCAAATGGTAACGGTAGAGGGTTACGCATTTGCCGCGAATAATCAAGGTTATCTCAATGAAGTCATCGTAACGGCATATGTGGGCGATAAGCCGCAGGCAAATGCTATGTCTAATATGGAAGGCAAATTTGAGATGAAATTGCCTATCGGAATGGATTATCGTTTTGTAGCCAGTAAAGCGGGATTCAAGGAGAAAGAAATCGCCGGAAGTGCAAAAGGTAAAGCTGCCGGAGATAATATTTATGTCAAAATTCCGATGGAGAGGTCGCCCGGCTATATCTTTGAAGCTACATTGGCAGAAAGCAAAAAAGATGAAGGCGTGGATGCGACTGATGCCATTCGCGGGGCAACGATTGAAATTTATAATAATACAGAAAAGAAGCCCGAACTCGTTTTGCGTCAGCACGAAAAACACACCTTTTCGCATACCTTTGAAAAGGGCAATCAATACATTATTCTCATTCGCAAAAAAGGTTTTTATACCAAACGCATTCAAGCGAATGTAGATGTGTATGATTGTATTTTGTGTTTTGAAGGATTGAGCAATATACAGCCGGGTGTTTCCGACAATCTGACCGCAGAAAACTCGGCGGGTACGCTCGTTGCAAATATTGACATGCGCCGTATTGTCATTGGCGAAGCTATCGAAGTGAATAATATTTTGTACGAATACAGCAAATGGGATATTACGCCTATGGCAGCATTGGAGTTGGACAAATTGGCGAGTTTGTTGGATGATAATCCGCATTTAGTGGTTGAGTTGGGCGCACATACCGATTGTCGCGATTTGCAGGCATCGAATCAGATATTGTCAGAAAAAAGAGCAAAATCTGCGGTAGAATATTTGGTGAATAAAGGAAAAATTGCACCGAGAAGATTGAGTTATAGAGGTTATGGCGAATCGAATCTCAAACTCAAAGAGTGCGATTGCGACAAAAGCAAAACACCTGCCCAAAAATGTACCGAAGACCAACACGCTCAAAACCGCCGTACCGAATTTAAGGTATTGCAAGTCATGGATGTAGATGAAGAAAATCAGGGTTCATTGGCGAGTTCGATGATGGAACAAAGTATGGATGAGATTTTGGCAGAGTTAGAAAATTCGGTGATTCAAGTACCCGAAGGCGGCTTCCCGCCCAAAGAAGTAGCTGCGGATGTGGCAAAAGCCAATGCTCAAAATAAACCCGCAACCGATGCCGAAGAATGGGAAAAAATAATGCGTGGTGAAGGCGAAGTCATTCAGATTCCTGCCGATGCCAACATGCCTAAAACAACAGTAAGCGCAGCCGAACAAGAGCGCATTATGCGTGGTGAAGGTGAGGTTGTTCAGATTCCTGCCGATGCCAAGATGCCCAAAACGACAGTAAGCGCAGCCGAGCAAGAGCGCATTATGCGTGGTGAAGGTGAGGTCATTCAGATTCCTGCCGATGCTCAATTGCCCAAACCGAGCGTCAATACAAATGCAGAAGAAGTGGTCAAAAAAGGCGAGTTTGAAACCAGCGAAGTACCTACACGCTCGGTCGAAAAACCAACACTCGGCAAAGGACAAGCTGCTCAAAAACCAACACTTCCCAGACCACGCACTACGCGCCCGGAAGTACCTGCGGAAGTGAAGCAAGAAACGGCAGAACCTGCGGTGACTTATCCTTCGACAGGAAATATGGAAGAGACAGTAGAAACCGCCAAAGATAAAGTGGCACTCCCCACACCACGCCGCAATACAGAGCAGACAAGCACAGCAAATCCGCCTGCGCCGGTTACGGATGCAGATGCCAAACCTGCCGCACCAAGCAAGCCGCCGGTAGTGGCTTCGGAAGGCAGAGGTGCCATCAAACTGCCGGCAAATTATACGGGCTACAAAATTCAATTGATTGGTGCGCCGAGTCCGCTACCCAAGACGCATGAAATCTTCCGTGAATTTGCCTTTGTGACCGTACAGCAAACAATGATTGGCGAGTACTTGTATCTGATTGGTGATTTTCGGAATCAAATACAAGCCCAAACTTTTATGGATAGAAATATTGCTGTGCATTTTCCTGATGCACAAGTCATCCATTTTCAGGAAGGTAAGCGGGTGAATTAGAGGGGTTTGAAATAAAATCCCGTCATTCGTCGGGACAAGTTGTAGAATAATAAACTCACATTTCGGTTAAATTTTTTCGAGTTCAAATTTAACAGAAATGTGAGTTTATTATTTTGCATTTATTTACTTTGAAAATAAAAATACCAAACCCGCACCATGAACGAAAAACACCTTGATATTGTGTTGGCGCATTTGGTGGGGGCGGAATTTTTAACTTATGTCGAATGATTTTCATGGGTAGATTTTCACATTTTGTACCCATGACAATAACCTTATGGGTAAAATTTTGGATTTTGTTCCCATGAGAGTGATTTTTGGAACGGGAAAATGACGATTTATAATCTCAAAAAAATCCCTATCTTGCACCTTTTACACCAACCAACAAGCCATTACATGCCCACATTACATTGGATAGGAAAAGAAAAAGTCATCAACCACCACAGAGACGTACCGTTCAAAATCCTTGAACACCAATACAGCTACAGCACCGATACAGGCGAAACCAACACGCCCACCGATAGCGGCAATAAAATCATACATGGCGACAACCTCGAAGCACTCAAAAGCCTACTACCGCAGTACGAAGGAAAAATCAAGTGTATTTATATAGACCCGCCCTATAATACCGGCAACGAAAACTGGGTCTATAACGACAATGTCAACCACCCCAAAATCAAAAAATGGCTCGGCGAAGTTGTGGGAAAGGAAGGCGATGACCTCTCCCGACATGATAAGTGGCTTTGTATGATGTACCCAAGACTCCAACTCCTGCACAAGCTACTCGCAAATGACGGAGCGATTTTTATTTCGATTGATGATAATGAACAAGCTAATTTGAAATTGATGTGTGATGAGATTTTTGGTGGTGGCAATTATTTAACAAGTTTTGTGTGGAAAAGAAGGAGTGGCTCTAATGATGCTAAAAATTTCCTTACTGTTGACCACGAGTATATTATTGTATATCAAAAATCCTCAAAGACTATTTTTAATGGTGTTCCAAAAAATTTAAAAAACTATAAAAACCCAGATAATGACTCAAGGGGAAGGTGGGCATCAGATAATTTAACTTGTAATAAAACTAAGGATGAACGTCCTAACTTATTTTATACGATTACTGACCCAAATACAGGAATAAGTTATGAAGCAAATCCGAATCGAGTATGGGTTTATGAACGAAGTAGAATGGAAAGGGTAATTGCTGAAAATAAAGTTATTTTTCCTAAAAATGGAAAAAGTACACCACAGTACAAAAGGCATCTTTCCGAACTTCGTTTTTTAAAAAAACCTGTTTCTTCATGGATAACTCCCTCTAACTCAAAAGATGAGAATATAGGTTTAAGTTCATCTATAAATTCAATTGCGACCAAAGAGCTGAGGACTATTTTTGGAACTCAAATATTCGATTATCCTAAACCCGTTGATTTGATTAGTGGTCTTATAAATCAAGCAACTAATGAAGAGTCTATCATCCTCGACTCCTTCGCCGGCAGCGGCACCACCGCCCACGCCGTTTTAAATCTCAATAAAGAAGACGGTGGTAATCGTAAATTTATCTTAATAGAAATGGAAGATTACGCCAATGACATCACCGCCGAGCGTGTCAAGCGTGTCATGCAAGGCTATGGCGAGGATAAAAAAGCGGTAGAAGGCACAGGCGGCAGTTTTGAATATTACGAACTCGGTGCGCCCCTTTTTCATGCTGATAATAATCTCAATGAAGCCGTTGGCACTGCCAAAATACGCGAGTACGTATGGTACACCGAAACCAAAATGTCCTACGACGATGCCACGCCCGACCACTCGTATTTATTGGGCAACCATGACGATACAGCGTATTATTTTTACTACGAACCGGAACAACTGACTACGCTACACCATGATTTTTTGGCAAGCATCATCGACTCCGCCGAACAGTATATCATCTATGCAGACAATTGTTTGCTTACAGAGGAATTTATGACTCAAAACCGCATCATTTTCAAAAAAATACCACGAGATATTACACGCTTTTAAAGGCTGAGAATCGTAGTCGGCGGACATTTTTTGAAATGTCAGGCGACAAGGCACAATCTCGCCTGACATTTCAAAAATGTCCGTCGAGTAAACTCCCCCAAACTCCTACAAAAAATTCTGATACAGACAAAGAATAACATGGAACTCAAACCATATCAACAACAAGTCGTCGGCGACCTAAAACGGTATTTGGAACATCTCCAAACCACCAAAGATATTCCGCTTGCCTTTAGCGATTTCTGGGCAGCACACCCCGTCACGCCCTTGCAGCCTTTTCCCGGTACAGCCGTCGAACCCTACAAAAATAATGTGCCAAGCGTACCGCATATCTGCCTCAAAGTACCCACCGCCGGAGGCAAAACCTTTATCGCTTGTAATGCCATCAAAACGGTTTTTGATGCCTTTGATTTGGATAAACCTAAGGCGGTGATGTGGCTTGTGCCATCTATTACGATATTGGAGCAAACGCTGAAAAACCTCAAAAATCCCGACCATCCGTATCGCCGCAAAATCAATAGTCATTTCGGCAGTCGTGTAGTCGTACTCGACAAGGCAGAACTTTTGCAGGGCAAAGGTTTCAACGCCACTTCGGTACAAGACCAACTGACGATAATGGTCTTTAGTTTCGACAGCCTACGGGCGCGAAAAAAGGAAGACCGCAAGGTATTTCAAGAAAACGGCAACCTTCAATCCTTTGAGCATCTTTTGGGCAAACAAACCGACATTACGCTCGGCGAAGTCATCAAATACCTGCATCCCGTAACCGTAGTAGATGAAAGCCACAATGCCGAAACCGAATTGAGCGTCAAAATGCTCACCGACCTCAATCCGAGTTTTATACTTGACCTCACCGCCACGCCGCGCAAGAATAGCAATATTGTCAGCTTCGTGGATGCGCTTGAATTGAAGGCGGAAAATATGGTCAAAATTCCCGTTATTGTCAATAATCATTCGGATAAAACGGGCGTGATTAGTTCAGCGATTCAATTTCAAAAAAAATTAGAACGGACTGCAAAAGCCGAAGAAGAACAGCACGGCGGCAAATACATTCGTCCGATAGTCTTGTTTCAAGCCCAACCTAAAAGCGATAAAGACAATACGACTTTTGAAAAACTCAAAGCCAAACTAATTGACCTCAATATACCGGAGGAACAAATCAAAATAAAAACCGCTAATCTCAACGAAATCAAGGGCATAGACCTCATGAGTCGCGATTGTCCGGTGCGCTATATCATCACGATTAATGCGCTCAAAGAAGGTTGGGATTGTCCTTTTGCGTATATACTCGCGTCGTTGGCAAATAAGAGTTCGGCGGTAGATGTAGAGCAAATTTTGGGGCGTGTTTTGCGACAGCCTTACGTGCGCCAACACAAGGCGGCTTTGCTTAATATGAGTTATGTATTCACCGCTTCCAATAAATTTTTAGACACGCTGGATAATATCGTCAAAGGACTCAATCGCGCCGGATTTAGCGAAAAAGATTATCGCATAGCACACAATGCCAATGAAGAAAATAAAGCCACCGAACAAGCTAATCAACTTGAATTATTATTGGGAAATCCACCAAAAACACCCCAAGCCAACGAACCTGAACCGGAGGACATCACCGCTGACATAGACGAAGAACGTATCAAATTACTCACCGAAACAGACGCAGCAACTACCGATATGGATTTGGTAGAAAAAATGGCGTTTGAACTACACGAAGCCACCGAACAAACCCTCGAAGCCCGTAAAACCAACCAACAACAAGCTATACCAAGCGCATTAGAAAAAGATGTGAAATCATACCAAATCAAAGCCGTTTTTAGCGAGCAAGCCACACAAATTAAGCTGCCGCAATTTCATCATAATGTCGATATAGGCGAGATTTTTTCGACAGGCGAAGAAGCTGTTTTATTAGAAAAAAATGACTTGCTCAAAGCATTTCGTTTGAGTAAAGAGGACACAAATATAAAATTTGACGATGTAGCCGCCGAACTCTATAAGGTAGATTTAGATGCGACCAAAAAGGACAACACGCCGTCATTTATGCGTTTAGATAATCGCGTAAAAGAGGCATTATTTGAATACATCCTTGACCCTGCCAGAAAAGAAGCACGAGCGCAAAATCTCACTAATCGTGTATCAAAAACCATTGGCAATATGTACCCCATTGCCGATGATGATATAAAAAAATATCTCAATCGTATTTTTGCTGATTTTACAGAT
>CALCMV010000211.1 GCA_937967535.1 uncultured Saprospiraceae bacterium | reverse complement strand
CCATTTAACTTTGCTTAAAGCGAATACTCGTCAGACGAATCCCTTTATTCAATGCGAATATTTTATGAGACAAATCACTACATTTCACAAAAACCTTCGTCAGACGAGTACTATCCCACAAGCAAACTTAAACGGGTAGCCACAATAGAACTCAACGGCTTCACCATCCACCGTCTACCATCTACCGCAGAATAACCAATTTTTCAAACTCACTCTTCGCGTTCACCTGTTCGCCTGTATCTGCCTGTATGCTAACGCGATACACGTATACGCCTCTTCCGATGCGTTCACCAAAATCATCCGTACCATCCCAATTGATACCACTAACGCGGAAACCTGTGGGAAGAATGCTTTCGTTAATCGTTTTGACCAATTGCCCTGAAACGGTAAAAATTTGCACCATCACGTCTATGGCTTGTCCGGCAAGATTATGTTCAAATTCAAAAGAAGTATTTGTCGTAAATGGATTTGGATAATTCAACACATTGGACAAAGCCGCCTCTGCACGCCGCGCCACTACAAATTCAGTATAGCCTTCGGCAGAATTATTCGATATATCCCAAGCCTTTACTCTTACAGTATGTCGTCCTTCGGGAATATCATTCAATGGAAAACGCACTTCACCTTTACGCGGATTATCCAATTCGGATTCGTAAAAATCATTCAGAATATAGGTTTGCGAGGTATTATCGTCCAAATTTCCGGTCAAATCATGCCCGATACCTGCCCCCGCAGTATTGATGCCGAGGTCGTCCGAAAGTTTCACCAATAAAGTCGGATTAGAGTTTGTTATTCCACCGAAAGCAAAATTTTCATCATTCATAAACACCTCTACTACGGGTGGTTGTTCATCCGTAACATCATCAGCCGAGCCGCCGATAGTAAAGCCGTCATAATAGCCTGCTGCATCCCGCGATACACCATCTTCTGCGTAATAACTGATTTTACCGATACCATAACTAAAATCAATATCGCTCGGTACTACGAAAGTAAATTTAAACTCGCCATTTGTCACACTTGCACGACCTTTAAATATTACATTTTGTTGCAATTTGAATTGTGCGGGATTGCTGCCGTCGTCATTGCCAAGTGTGGTGATGGTTTGTGTTTTGTCGTACACCGTTGGGTACAAAATACCGTTGAAATCTGTCAATACACCGCCATTCGGATGCTTTATATAGCCCCCCACCGTCACCTCTTGCAAGGCACGTACTGTATCCGTTTCAGAGATAATTTGTTCGTTGATTTCTGTAGTCGCAATTTCGTATCGTGGTCTTGCCAATTTCATAGAAGGGTCGCCGAGTAAGGCAAATTTTCGGGAATTTTGTGCTGCGGCACTACTCGTATTTTTCGATACGCGGAGTATCTCGCCGATAGGTGGAATTTCGCCGTTGATGGGTTTGAAAAGATTCGCAAAAACCGCTTTGGAGAGTTGGAAATTTGCATTGGCATATACGGCACGTACCGTTGTGTAAGCAGCAATTGCACCACCATTCGGATTGAGAACAATTTGCTCTCCGCCTGTATTATTGCCCACATCATCATAAGGAGCAAATTCGCAGGTAGCTGTCACAAAAAGTGCCAGTTTTTCGATATTTGTCCAAGACTCCATATCATCCGAGCGCAATACAAATTCCTGCGCCCAACCATTGCTACCGCCATGTCCGGTATAGTTGACCACTAGATTTCCCCTAAACATATTATTGTTGATTTCCTCCGTAGCACGCGGAAAGCGATTGCCCTGTGGTCCGGGAATTTGTTGGAAAGCATCAAAATATATTTTATTGATATTGAGGTCTTTATAAGCGCGTCCGAGCCTTGAAGCTACGGTATCTGCATCTCTTAGGTGTAGATTATTATCCTCATCATCGGCATTGAACAGTACGCGATTGCGCCAATCGCCAAAGCTGGTCGGGTCGGTTTCGTAGCGGATGAGTTTATCAATCATGATATTAGCTTCTGTCAGATTATTTACCGGAAAACGTCCTACTCCAATATCCAACATCCCGCTTGTGATACTTCCTTCATTCTCGTCCAACAAAGTGAAAAAATCGTCCGATGGGTAGCTATCAATCGGGTCGAGAGATTCTACGGTTTCGTATACGGGAACGAGGTTGATATAATCATTCCTTCCATTATTATTTTTATAATCAAAAACGCCATCGCCAAACATCAGCAAATACTTCAACGAATCCGTCGAAGTAGAGCGCGAGTATATCATTTTCACAAAATCCCGAATTGCCGTAACATCAGGCGAACCCGAGCCAAATTCATTATAAATTTGATAAACAGGCACTGCCTCAATCGTAATTCCGCTATGATTTGTACGATGCTCAATGTAGCGGTCTACTGCCGATTCGAGTTCGGGGGCATAGACTATCAGCATATCCGGCGAGGTGCTTATACCATGCAAATTTTGATTTTGAATTTTTTCTACAAAAACAGGCGCAGCCAATTTATTTTGTTCAAAAATAACAAAGGTTTGAAGCGTCTCTGTATTTGCGCCAAAGTTCAGTTGATTGCCATTAATCTCGTAATCTTGACGAGTCGGGTCAAGAGCATTGCTTACATTCCAAACTTCAACATTATTATTTACATTATTAATAATAAAATTTGAAATCGCTTGTTCAATGCTACGTGCATCTCTGAAAATCAGGGTATTACCCGAATAACTCAAATTACATCTGGCTTGCAGTTCGATATAATCAATCCATCCTTCGCCACTCGTCGGGCGGGTATAGTCAAATTTGAGTGTAATATCGCTTGCCGTTGCATTAAATGTAGAATTAGTCTGCCGAATCGCTCCAAAATTACTCGTAGAACCGCCTCCGGTATTGCCCATATTAGCAGTCGTAATCGTATTGCCATTATGAGAAATTGTAAAATGATGTGTGCCTTGATTGATCGAACGCCCTACAAGGCGGGTACGTAGCTGCACCGGTTCGTCGGTGATAAGGTTTTCAAAAACAAAATCGTATTCTTTTTCATCTATAAATTTAAAATGGTCGCCGTACCACTCTCTGCCACTTGGGTGTGTCACAAAATAATCCAACAAATTCACCTTCTCCTCTTCCATGTGAATCACCGCATCGTAGCTGTCTGCGGTATAGCTTGCACCACTCATAGAAGATTTATTTGCAATACGTTTCCCATTTTCAAGCGCATTTATTTTCAAAAAATAATAACTCTCATCCGAATAGAGATTTTTTGTAACACTAAATGCTCCTGTCCCTTCATTATAATTGGTCGGGTCGGGTCCTGTGGCATAAAATAAAATGAAATCATCCGAATCAAAACTCCCATCGCCGCTACTCACATAAATGGCATTTTCATACAAGTCATCTTCCCTAAAATCACCAACAATTTCGGGGAGTGGCGTACCACCATTTCCCAACAATTGAATACGTGTAGCATCAATATCACTCAAATTCAGGTTCAGTTCATTGCTCAAAAAATTTGCATCAATTTTATACACTCCTGCCTCACTGACAGCAATTTTGTATAGCTCTCCCGAACTTAATTTTGAAATAGTCGTATTATTAGGCGCACCGCTTTTCAAATTATTTGCAGGAACGTGATTGACTTGTAATTCGCCCGAAATCAAACGCTCAAAACTCGCGCCCACACGACGCAAAGGCACAAACTCAATTGTCCCGATAGCCTGTCCGCGTGCTATATCTACACGCGCATCTATACGGATATTTTCCTCAATAAAAACATCGTCTTCCTGCACTTTTTTATCCACACGCTCATATTGAGCATTTTGCAAAGTGACTTGAAGCGTACCTCCGGCACTCAAAGGAAATTTGTGTATAAAACTCGGTAAAGTCGGATGCTTGGGCGCATAGTCCGCCCCTGCGAAATGTAAGATTTCAACCGTTTTGCCCGGAAAAATCTGATAGGTGTGGGGTGTATCTTCCCATTCAGGTGTCACCAATATCGTAAACGGCTCAGTAGCATAAGCAATAGCCGATAGCAAAAGTGCAAAAGACAACAAAAAAGTTCTCATCATAATGAGTGATTTTTTCTAATGCGACAATACTGAAATACCTTGATACGATAATGTTTTCTCTTAATATATCGCATAGTAGTATTGCATTGTAGCATTAATATTTTGTTAAGGACACAATTTTTATGCGGTCAAACGTAGTTATTTCACATAAATTTACGTCTAATTTTCTTGGAATACCTTTTGACTGTATATTAAAAGACTTGTTTTGTCTTTTGTACAGCAAAAATATCAAGTTTAATTTTGAGTATAATCAAATTTACATGAAAAATTTAGCAAAGCTAAATTTTATTTAAATCTAATTTAAACTTAATCTTAGACTTAATCTTAGACTTAAATATGAGAACACACATTACGGCATTTATTTTGCTTTGTCTGGCTTGTCAAATGTCAGCGCAAGATGTTGTGTTCAGTCAGTTTTTTGCGGCACCGATGGAGTTGAATCCTGCTTTGACGGGCTTGACCCACGCGCCGCGAGTTAGTCTGAATTATAGAAATCAGTGGCCCGCGATACCCAATGCTTTCATTACATATGCAGTTGCTTACGACCAATATTTTGATAAGGTCAGTAGCGGGTTCGGGGTCAATATCATAACCGATGCAGAAGGCGGCGGTATTTACACAACGAATAGAATTGATTTTTCGTATGCTTATGACTTGCGAATTGAAGGAGATTTTTATCTTCGCGGCGGCTTAGAAGCAGGATTCGTTCAGCGTAGGTTAGATTGGGACAAATTGCTCTTTCTCGACCAAATTGACCCACTGACGGGCAGTACCGACGGCAATGGCAATCCATTCCCAACGGAAGAAAATCGCCCGGATAACCTGTCACGTTATTATCCTGATTTTGCAGCAGGTGTTTTAGCATATTCCCCTATCTTTTACGCCGGAGTTGCTATAAAACATCTTAATGCGCCCGACGAAAATCAATTGAATTTTGAAACAGATTTTGCCCAACGTCCCGTTTTGTATTCGGTACATGCAGGTGCGGAAATCAAGCTTTCGGAAAGCAATAAAAACGGACAAGGTACGTTTATATCACCGAATATTCTTTTTGCCCGACAAGCAGATTTCGGACAAGTCAATGTAGGTGCATATGCACAAACAGGCAGTATATTCGGCGGTCTGTGGTACAGACAGGCTTGGGGCAATCCCGACGCGCTGATATTTCTTGTTGGTTTTCAACAAAATATCATCAAAGTCGGATACAGTTACGACCTCACATTATCCCAACTTAGCAGTCGCACAGGCGGCGGTCACGAAGTTTCCGTTATTCTGAATTTCGAGAAACAAAAAGTGGATTATAATAATTGTTTAGACTTGTTTAGATAATGATTAATAATTAACGATTAATTTAATTAAAGAGAGATTTTTGCGTAGCAAAAATCAATAAAAAATATTAACCATTAATCGTTAACCATTAACCATTATTAATAAGATTTGCCATTTTCAAATATAAAATATATAATTAGTTTTATGAAACAATTTCTTAAAGTAGCAGCATTTGCGGTGCTGGCACTACTGGTTTTTGATTCTTGTAAAAAAGCGAAAGAGACTTCCGAAACTACCGGTTGGAATTATAATGACACCGAATGGGGCGGTTTTGAGAAGTTGGAATATCAGGGACAAACAGAAGGTCCCAACCTTGTACTCGTCGAAGGCGGTACATTTACAATGGGTATAGTAGACCAAGACGTGATGTATCGGTACAACAACATTCCGCGTCGTGTCACCGTCTCTTCCTTTTATATGGACGAAACAGAGGTTGCCAATATTGACTACCGCGAGTATATGTGGTGGTTGCAGCGTATATTTAACGAGTCGTACCCGGAGGTATTGCTCAAATCACTGCCCGATACCCTCGTATGGCGCGAAGAGTTGGCTTTCAATGAGCCTTTTGTCGAGACTTACTTCCGCCACCCCTCTTACAACTCTTATCCCGTAGTCGGTGTCACTTGGTTGCAAGCCAATGACTACGCCAAATGGCGTACCGACCGCGTCAACGAAATGTTGCTCATCCGTAAAGGTATTCTCGCGCCCAATGCCGAGCAAAAAGATGAAGACAACTTTAATACAGAAGCCTACCTTGTCGGTCAATACGAAGGCGCAGTAGGCAACAAAGGTGGTATGAAAGATTGGCGTACCGGCGGCGAGCGTCCTGTGCGTTTTGAGGATGGTATTCTTGTGCCATCGTATCGCTTGCCTACCGAAGCTGAATGGGAGTATGCAGCCGTTGCACTACAAGGCAAACAAGCCCTGAAAGACGAGCGTATCTCCGACCGCCGACTCTACCCCTGGGATGGTACGAGTATGCGCTATCAGCGTCGCGGCAAATATCAAGGCGAGATGCTTGCCAACTTCAAACGTGGTCGCGGTGACTACATGGGTATGGCTGGCAAACTCAATGATAATGCTCACATCACTGCGCCTGTGCGCTCCTATATGCCCAATGATTTCGGCTTATTCAATATGGGCGGCAATGTCAGTGAATGGGTTTTGGATGTCTATCGTCCTTTGACCAGTGTAGCACTCGAAGATTCTGAAAATCACGACCTCAACCCATTCCGTGGTCATATCTTCCAACAAAAAGTATTGGATGAAGAAGGCAAGCCTGTCGAAAAAGACAGTCTCGGACGCATCCGTTATGAGCCTATCCGCGACGAGCAAGTAGCAGAGCGACTCAACTATCGCCGCGCCAACGTAGTTGATTACTTGGATGGTGACAAAGAATCAGAAGTATTCTACAACTACGGTGTCTCTACCCTCATCAGTGACAAAGCGCGTGTCATCAAGGGTGGTTCGTGGGCAGACCGTGCCTACTATATGGCTCCGGGCAATCGTCGTTTCCTCGACGAAGACCGTTCTTCCAAAACACTCGGTTTCCGTTGTGCGATGACCCGCGTAGGTGGTCCGCAAGGCAATGAAGAAACAGGTGGGCATCAATTCCCAAAACGTTTTCAGAAGAAAAAGAAACGTAAATATTAATGATTAATGACTGCTAATCAGTAATTAATTATTGATTTTGCTTCGCAAAATATAAAAGCCTTTTCCGTATGGAAAAGGCTTTTTTTACGTAGCACGGTGCTTCCAGCCCGTGTCCGCATTAGAGTAGTTTTTTTATTTCGGTAAATACCAAATTAACGCGAAATAATACGTGTTTTTTGTTTCGGTAAATACCAAATTAACGCGAATCTTCTCTATACTAAATTTGTAGGGACAAGGCATGCCTTGTCCCCACAAATATTATCTATCCATTCTGACAATTTTCGGTTGAAACGTTCCCAACACATCCACCAAATCCGTCTGTGCAGCCATCACCTGATGAATGTCTTTGTATGCCATTGGAATTTCATCAATACCGCCGCCGATGAGTTTCACGCCTGATTTGCGGAGGGCTTCCTTCATGTTTTTACCTGTAAATGAGGCTTTTGCCTTCGTGCGCGACATCTGCCGACCTGCACCATGCGAAGCCGAATTGAGCGACACTGCCTCACCCCTACCCCGCACGATAAATCCCGGAGCCGTCATCGAACCCGGAATCACACCAAGTATGCCCTTGCCGGCGGGTGTTGCACCCTTGCGATGTACAATGACTTCTTTGCCATCAGGCAGCAGTTCTTTCCATGCAAAATTGTGGTGATTTTCGACCCTCGCAATCGGTTCGTCGCCCAATGCTACCGACAATTTGCGGTGAATTTCGTGGTGGCATGCCGAAGCATAATCTCCTGCCAGATTCATTGCCAGCCAATACTCCATTCCCGCCTCTGTATCAAGGCTCAACCATGCCAAATGCTGCGCCTCACGCGGCAGTCGGCATTGCTCTTTTGCAATGCTTGTATAGGTCTGCGCGATACTTGCCCCGAAACCCCGCGACCCGGAATGAGAGAGTAGTGCCAGATACGATTTTGTCTCCAATCCCAAGCCATTATCCGGCTCGGTAATCTCCACCACACCAAACTCTACAAAGTGATTGCCCGACCCCGAACTGCCAAACTGACGGTAGGCTTTATCCTTCAATTTTTTGACCCTTGGTATTTCTCTAAACTCCTGTCGGTCAAGTATTTCAGGTGGATTTGTTTTATCAAAATCTCGCTGACCAAAGCGTGTATTTTCCTTCAAATCCATCGTCAGTTGGTGGCGATTGTGTCGGATATATTCTGCCGGCATATCGTAAATGCTCAAGCACATCCGACAACCAATATCCATGCCCACGCCATAAGGAATCACCGCATTTTCTACCGCCAATACGCCACCAATCGGCAAGCCATAGCCCGCATGTGCATCTGCCATCAGCGCACCTGCCTGTACGATAGGCAAGCGCATCGCTACATCCATTTGTTGTTTGGCATTTTGGGCGATGTGTTTGCTGCCGTAGGTCTTATATTCGGCGATTTGTGTGGGGTGCTTGAGGGGAATTTCTGCGCCTTCATTGAGCATTTCAATCTCAATTTCTTCCGGCTCCATAAATTCCCTCGCAATTTGTCGCAAAATGACATCGCCTTCGTAATCTTCGGGTGTTTTTGCGATGTTTTCAAGGAGATTGAGGACGAAACCTTTGTTGTTTTTCTTATAGTGTCTCATCATCACATTGATAGCCAAACTCGCTACCTTGCTACCGCGTGGATAGCCTAATTTTTCGAGGTCTTTGCCTCGTATTTTTAATTTTGCCATGACTGGAATAAGTAAATGAGTAGATGAATAAATGAGTAAATGACCTGTCATTACACATTTATAATCATGCAACTACACATATTTTTAATTGATAAAAAAAGAGAAATGAATCGCCTGTCACTACAGGTTGTAGCGG
The DNA here is from genome assembly GCA_937967535.1 of uncultured Saprospiraceae bacterium. Lineage (GTDB taxonomy): Bacteria > Bacteroidota > Bacteroidia > Chitinophagales > Saprospiraceae > JAHDEO01. Next base: position 2,089 of record CALCMV010000211.1, on the reverse strand, counting down.
CGAAAGCTAAAGGTGGTATGTGATGAGGACACGCATAATTAAAAGGATTTTGGATGACTAATGCTTAGTAACGAGTAAATAATAACTCCCGCATTTGGACGGCTTCTTTTGTCCTTATTTTTCCCCTTGAAAACAGTTATTTATCCAGATAAACGCCCGTTTCCAAGAAGAAAACTAAACACAAAATAAGTTCGTCGAAATGCAGAATTTATTATTTGCTCGTTACTAAGAATACGTTTTGGGCGGGAAAAAAGTTCGCACTTAACACATTGCAAAATAAATTTCTTCATTTTTTTGAGTGTTTCTTTTAAATTGGACATTAGGTAACTGGGAAATTAGGTAATTAGACTGACGAATACATAATTTCCTAGTTCCCTAAGATGGCAAAACCATACCATAATGAGTAGATGATAAAATGAGTAAATGTTTTTACGCTTGAGTTTATTGATTCATTAAGAGCATGTTTAAATTTTTTCTGCCTGATAACCAACATTTTATGAACTTGGCTTCACATCAAATCGGTCATTTATCCCGATAAACTCCCTATTTGATGTCTCGCCAAAACCATAAACTGTTGATTATCAGTTTGAAAAAATTTAAACATGCTCTAAAACATTATTTCATTTCAAATTTACTCATTTACTCATCTTTTGCTAAAAACGCGCAAGAATTAAGAATGTAAATACTAATGTCACTAAGCGCATATTAATTGCCCATTTCCCACCAAGCACTCTTCCAATCTTGGTTGTACACTAGTGGTAAACTTTGTTTGTTTTCTTGTAGGATTGATTGTAGCCATTCCTTTTGCGTGGGACTCAAATAAACCGAAGGGTCTTTGCGTGTTGCTATGGCATGATTGATTTTTGTTCGTTGAATATCCGTCAGAGGCAGGAAGCGATATGGTGATTTTTTCAGGTAATATTGTTCATCTCTATCCAATCGGAAACTGGATTTTTCGATGAATGTGCTGTTCCCTTTTTGAGCAAATCGGTCCAATTCTTTTTGAGAAAGTACCGAAGGGTCGTAGTTGACTTTGACGACTTCATGCCCACCCATAAATCCGGGTTCGGTGCTTACCACGCCTTCTTTTCCGCCGAAATGCGCTTCTCCACTCCAAAAGCAATACATTTTATAATGGCGTTCAGTCGGTTGGTTGTCGGCATATTCTTGTTGTAATAAATCCAGATAAGCAGGTATTTCTTTGTCTTGCTTACGGAGGGCATCTGTCATGGTATTGACCAGTCCGTTTTCGGAATAATCGCGTGCTAATCGAGGTACAATATTCTTCCCTTTTTCATCTACTATTCGTACTACGGGATTGTTCCATGTGGGTTCTTTGTACTTGTCCAAAATGGCTTTGTCTGCTCCGCCTCTATTGTTGTATATCGCCAATGGAACAAACTCATTTTCAATGACATCTACCAACATACCGTTGGTCAGTAGCCGCTTGCCGTAGCCCTGCGAAGTCGAACAGCCGGGAACTTCCTGAAATAGAATTAAAATCGGTTTGCCTTCTTTTTCTGATTGTGCTAAAGCGGTGTCATAATCCCGTAACCAATCAACATGTCCGAGTTCAATTGCTTGGTCTTTTTGTGCGGCAACAGAGAATGCCGACAATATGAATATCGTTATGGGGAGAATGATTGTGTTTCGCATCTTTATTCGTTTTTGATAGACTTATTCTGAAGCCTAATGAGAAAATATATACAGATTAATTGTCTGTATTTATCTTGCAAACAAGAATATTTGTCTTGTGCAAATTAAACGCATAAAGGCTTGAAATTGTGTTTTGAATGGAGCAGGAATTTTGTTTGCTAGATGACAAATGTTGGTGATTGGTGGATTGGAGACTGGTTAATTTGGCATTTACCGAAAGAAAAAATATGTGTTATTCGCATTGATTTGGTATTTGCATAAACGAAAATCTGAAGAGTGTGTAAAATATTAGGGGCAATCAGATATGAAAAGCCAAAACACATACTACTGCACATCTTTAATTTTGCCACAAAGACACAAAGGCACAAAGAATTTTCATGCTTATCAGCAATTTATACTTTGTGTCTTCGTGTCTTTGTGGCAGTTTTCAATT
>CALCMV010000210.1 GCA_937967535.1 uncultured Saprospiraceae bacterium | reverse complement strand
TACGCGGTATGGTACGCCTCATCGTAGGTGCTTGTGTGTATGCAGGCGAGGGACGAATCACCATAGATTCCATTCAACATTCACTCGAAAATCAACTACCTTTGACGAAAAGTTACAGTGTACCCGCACATGGTTTGTATCTTTGTGAAGTGGTTTATTAGTTTTAGTCAGATTTCAACATTGATTTTCAAAACGCTGGTTTGTAGAGAAAATTCGTGATTTTTTTCTACAAACCAATACACGACCTGAACTTTATCAACCAAATAAACTTTATAAACTCTATAAACTCGTCACGAATGAATATCAGCAAATATATAGACTTAACTCTACTCAAACGTGTCCTCGTACTCGGCTTGCCCTATCGGGGAATTTTCGCGCTTGCGGGCATCCTTTCTCTGTTGCTTGCTCCTGTTATTATTTTGCGTCCATATCTGATTCAACGTACTGTGGATGAGTATATTATGAAATTCGACGGAGAAGGTTTGGTCTTTATGGTCATGCTTTTATTGGGCGTATTGGTCTTGGAATCGGTGATGCGATATGTGTTTATTTATTCGACGAGTTGGTTGGGGCAATCTGTTATTCGGGATTTGCGGGTGCGAGTGTTCAAACATATCACGAGCTTGCGATTGACCTATTTTGACCGCACGCCTATTGGGACATCTACCACACGCACGATTAATGATATTGAGACCATTAATACGGTATTTTCGCAGGGAATGATTTCGATTATTGCAGATGTATTGACCTTGTTTGCGGTCTTGGCGATTATGTTGTTTACGAGTTGGAAATTGACGCTGATTTGCCTCGTTACTTTTCCAATGTTGATTTGGGGAACCTATATTTTTAAAGAAAAAGTAAAAGCCGCATACGAAATTGTCCGTAACCAAATCGCAGTGATGAACGCCTTTCTACAAGAACGAATCAGCGGTATGCGTATCGTTCAGATTTTCAATGCAGAAGAAAAGGAATTAGAAAATTTCAAAAAAATAAACGACGAATACACGCAGGCAAACCTCAATTCCATTCTGTACTACGCAGTCTTTTTTCCTTTTGTGGAAATACTGTCTGCGGCTTCTTTGGGCTTGCTCGTTTGGTGGGGTGCAAAAGGTGTGATTAATGGCGAAGTGACACTTGGTGTTTTGATTGCTTTTCCTTTGTATTTGGGGATGCTGTTTCGTCCGGTGCGAATGTTGGCAGATAAATTTAACACCCTTCAAATGGGACTCGTCGCGGCTGACCGCGTATTCGGAATTTTAGATACAGATTTCAAAATAGAAGACAAAGGCAAACGCAAAGCCACTGACATCAAAGGCGAAATCATCTTCGATAAAGTCAACTTTGAATACCTTGAAAATGAACCGATTATAAGAGATTTATCATTCAAAGTGAAGCCCGGAGAAACGCTCGCCATTGTAGGTAGCACCGGCTCAGGCAAGACGACGATTATCAATATTCTTAATCGTTTTTACGAAATAAAATCAGGAAAAATACGCATTGATGGCGTTCCGATTCAGGATTATGATTTGGAAAGTATGCGCTCTCGTGTAGCGATGGTCTTGCAGGATGTTTTTCTCTTTTCGGGGTCGGTCATGGAAAATATTACCTTGCGCGACACCCGCATCACCCGCGAGGAAGTCATTACAGCCGCGAAAATGATTGGCGCACACGAATTTATCGAACGATTGCCCGGCGGTTACGATTACGAAGTCATGGAACGCGGTGCCACCCTCTCCATGGGACAACGCCAACTGATTTCCTTTGTCCGCGCACTCGTATTCGACCCGGATATTTTGATTCTTGACGAAGCCACTTCTTCCATCGACCCTGAAACCGAATCGGTTATCCAATACGCCATTGAGCGACTCATCACTAAACGCACCTCCATTATCATTGCCCACCGCCTCTCCACGATTCGACATGCAGATAATATTTTGGTGTTGGATAAAGGTGAATTGCAAGAATTTGGCTCGCATGAAGCACTGCTACAAATTGAAGGCGGACATTACCGAGAATTACACGATATGCAATTCGCACAGATGGTAGTAACGTAACACGGACATTCCTGTCCGTATTTCACTTCAATAATCAAAATGAACGACAAACCTTTCGACATTATCGCATTTACAGCGCAAACATTCAGATACTTCCCTGCTTCCACCGGAAAGCAGGATTGGATGGAAGATAACTACATCGCACATACCGAGATAGACATTCCTCTCGGACACTCGCGTTATGGCGGACCTGTGATGGACTTACCCGAAGGCATCACGCCATCCGACGGACTTGAATTTGCCGCCCAACTCGACCTCACTCAATTTGCGCCACATGACAAAAGCGGATTGCTACCGAAAAGCGGTCAACTCATCATCTTTGCGGATATTAGCAGTGATTTGGGTACGGTTATTTATGCGGATGTGCCAAATGATAAATTGCTACGCCATATCGTCGAACATGAAGAAAATTTCTGGGATGGTGTCCTGATTGACCGCATTTGCAGCGATACGGAAACATGGCAAGAACGCTTCCGCGACCCCGAAGATGAGTACGAAAAAGAACTCGCCAATGCCAACGGCAAACTTTGGGCAGATTTTGGAGGACATGAAAAGTCCAAAATTTTCGGCATCTTTACAGACTGCCAAATCGGGGAGGAAGCCGTCCGTAAAACTACCGATTCGAGTAGAGTGGTCTTGCTACAAATTGGCGAAAATGGTTTTAATGACGAAGGTGCATTTTCCGTTCTTATTGAAAAAAAAGACCTCATCAATCGGAAATTTGATGATTGTGAGTTTTATTGGACGATGTAAGAAGGGATTTTGATTTGACTTTAAAACTACATGAGTAGTATAAAGCGAAATGAAAGATTAGCCATAAATAAAAATTAAAACCAAACGTCATTCTACATTGGATTGTGGAATGACGTTATTTTTTTATATTGTGGGTGGATTTTGTTTATTAAGAAAATTAGTGGTAAATAATGATTTTCGTCGTAGGCGCAAGAAAAAGTATAAAAACGAATGTTTGAAAAACTAAAGGAAATATTCTCTTCCAAAAATTCGCGAGTAAAGAAATATGTTGAAACCAACCCCAACTTGGAATTCGAAAATGATGGCAATATAGTTTTTGTTAAGTTTAATAGGCAAATTACAAAAAATGAAATAGGCGAACTAATTGAAAAGTTGTGGGAAAATCAATTTAAAATTTCTTTTCACGATACACTCTACCCCTTTTCAGGAGGAAGTGATCCAGGGGCTTATTTTAGTTATTCAACGGAAAAAACGATAGGTAAAGGATATTGGAGCATGACATTGGGTAATCATGGTTGGTCAGGTGGAATTTATCATTTGAGAAGAGAAACTATCATCCAACAGATTTACAATTTAGTAAGCAGCGGAGAAATGAATAAGATACAAATAACAGAGGTTTATTTCGGTTCTCATTACAAATTAGAAAGTAAACAAAGGAGTATTGAAACCAACAAAGAAATAATGTCAAAGCATCAAATAATATAATGAAATCCACAAAACAATAAACATAAAATGAAAAAGCTAATCCTCTCCGCTGCCCTCACGGGCGCGGCAACCAATAGAAGTCACTGCCCCCACATCCCATATACACCTGTCGAGTTGGGCGAAGAAGCGCGTCGTGCGGTGGATGCGGGTGCGAGCATCGTACATTTTCGATTTTTGATTGATTTTACGGGATAAAGCAAAAATAAAAACAGAAATGGATAAAAGACCAAATCTGAATAAGCGTATTTCGCCAAAAGACTTCAGAGAATTTTATTGGCTAAAAGAAGAACTAATCCAATTTTGCAGAGCGCAAGGATTAAGAACAAGCGGCAGTAAAATTGAAATTACTGAACGAATAGATAAATTTCTCAAAACGGGTGATAAAGAACAAATCAAAACAAATTCAACATCTAAATCAACATCCAAATTTGATTGGAAAAACGAAAAATTATCACTCGAAACCAAAATAACGGATAATTATAAAAGTACTGAAAACGTAAGGGAATTTTTTGAGCAGCAGATAGGCAAACATTTCAAATTCAATGTGAAATTTATGAATTGGATGAAAGCCAATACCGGAAAAACGCTCGAAGTTGCCATAGACGAATGGGAAAGAATCAGAGTTGAAAAGAAAAATAATACCCAAGCAAAAGACATCGCGCCTCAATTTGAATACAATAGGTATTTGAGAGATTTTTTGGTGGATAATCCTACATCAAGTAGAGCCTTGGGGATAAAATTGTGGAAGATAAAGAAGTCCAAACGAGGGGACAATATTTACAGAAAAGACGATTTAAAATTGATAGATAATTAACGAAGTGTATGATAAAAATTTAGCCACGAATACACGAATTATTATTCGTTCTTAATTCGTGTATTCGTGCGGACAAAAAACACAGCTTTTTATGCAAACAGTTCTTATTACAGGTGGTTCGAGTGGTATCGGATATGAAATGTCGCG
>CALCMV010000209.1 GCA_937967535.1 uncultured Saprospiraceae bacterium | reverse complement strand
GTTTAGTTCGTGGTTCGTAGTTCGTAGTTCATAGTTGTTAGTTCGTAGTTTATAAGCTATTATGAGCCGTAAACTGTGAACTATAAACTATGAACTACCAACTATGAACTATCTCAAAAGTCCGCAAATTTAATGATTTTTTGTGGGCAAATGAAATGGAAATTTAACGGATTATGGGTTATTATAAAAATCAAAATCTTTGCAATCACAATATTTAAGGTCGAAAGGGCAATGTTCGGGTTCGTAATAACAAAATTCCAAGCTAAACCTGCCTTCACCAATGAACGGCACATCTCTATTGAGACAATCTACGATATGCGTGTACCTGAGTGCTTTGGGCAATTTTTTAGGAAAAATCATATTGAAATGGTAGGCTCGGCATAATATCGTCATGGCATCCACAATTGCCTCTTTTTGAGAGGTCGTCAATTTATCTTCGGGTGGAAATTGCATTTTTTCCAGACCAAATAACTGCCCCATAGTGGATAAGGGACCACCCTGTATCCATTCTTCTATTTGAGGAGGCAATACTTCATCTTCTTGTGGTTCAGGAGCTTGTATAGGGTCGGCGGTAATTGCTCGAATATCTTCTATCAATTGATTGACGTATTTTTGCATAGTTGAGTTACGGTTTTTTAGCCTGTAATTTGCGTTTTAATATTTATTGTAAAATTATGTTATTTTTGGTAATTATTGCGTCCTAAAATTAGCATTATTTTTGAAAAAGAAAGGTAAAACGATTTTTCAAATCGTCCACTTTAACGCGGAATGATTTACAAAATCGCTTTACGTTCATCTAATAATATCAATCACAACGTAGTATGAAACAATTATTTGCCATTCTTATAATGTCAATTATGACAATCGCTGCTTTCGCACAAGGCACAGATAAACGCCCCGAAATGAAACAGGAACTCGAAAAACTTAGCAAGGAAATGGATAAGATGTTTGACGAAATGAAACAAGCACTCGGTGAGGCACGTTTCTTTTTGGATACCGAACTCGACATTAAAAAACTTGACGAGAAAGGCTCGATGCGTATCATGGGCGATACGATTGACCTGATGATGTTTTCTGATTTTATGACGAAAAGTTTTGAGCAATTTCCCGAATCTATGCGCCCCGATACCGAAATGCTTGAAGGGATGGAAGAGTCTTTTAAAGAACTGCCCGACTTGTTGTTAGATAGTAAAGGTTTCTTTAATAATGGAGAAATCAGTCAGCTATTCGAGCAGTTTTTCGAGGATTGGAATATCGAACCCATCGAACCCCAACGCAAGGAAAACGACAAAGCAACTCCCCACAAAAAAGAAAAGGAATATAAAACACCCAAACGCAATAAGAAAAAGAAAAATCGTAAAACGACGAAGATATGAGAGGGAAGAGATGTGGGACGAGAGATTAGAGACAAGAGACGTGAGACAAGAGACAAGAGACGTGAGACAAGAGACAAGAGACGTGAGACAAGAGATAAGTCTCATATCTCTAATCTCATATCTCTAATCTCTAATCTCATATCTCTAATCTCATGTCTCATATCTCGTCTCTCTCGTCTCGCCTCTCACATCTATTGTATTTTAAACGTTGTTCGGCGGTTGGCTTGATGTTCATCTTTGGTGCAATCATTACATTCGCAAGCTATCGCCGGGCGTTCTTCTCCGTAGCCTTGTGCATTGAGGCGCGAGGCATCTATTCCATTCTGAATCAAATAATTAACGGCAGATTGAGCGCGTTTCGCGCTTAGCGTTCCATTGTAATCATCATCGCCGCGGCAGTCGGTGTGAGAGGCGAGTTGGATGCGAATCGTAGGGTTTTCGTTGAGTACTTTTACGAGTAGATTGAGCGAGGGTTCGGCATCGGGTCTGATGTCCCATTTATCGTAATCGTAATAGATGTTTTCAAGGGTAATTTCTTTGTTTTTGAAAATTTTATCCAATACAATCAGCACCTCAAATTCCTTTTCGGGTGCGTTTTTGTCGCGCTCTCCTTTCGTTGAAAGTCGTGCTGAATTATTGAGATAAGTCTCTTTTGAAGCCAAGAAAAAATAATCTGTTTCTTCGTTCAATTTTAAATTAAATTCGCCTGAATTATCCGTTGTTATCGTTTCATTATTATTTAAAAAAGAAATACTTACCCGCGCATTTTCGGCTGGTAATGAGTCGGTTACGGGCGAATTGGGGTCGTCATTCGCGTACTGCTTTACGAGTATTTTTCCTTTCAAATTAAAATTATAAACTACTTCGGGCGGCGGAATTATGGTATCAATTGGTGGCGGAATAATCGTATCAATCGGCGGAGGCGGTGGTGGCGGCGCGATGTATTTTTTTGTAAAATAATAAATGTCGTCTTTCCCCTCGCCACCCTTGCGTGTGGAGGTGAGATAGCCTTCGATTTGCGTTTCCGTGCCGTCTGCATTTTCTCTTAAAATAAATCCAAAATCATCTTCGCCGGAATTGACGGGAGCGCGTAGATTTTCGGTGTCGCGCCAAGTGCCGCGCACCTTCACCGCCTTGAAAATATCCAATCCACCCATCCCCGCGTGACCATCCGATGCAAAATATAAGGTATCATTGTGCCGAAATGGGAACTTCTCATCTTTGCGTGTATTGACCGCTTTGCCGAGATTATTGGAGCGCGACCATTCCCCATCTATCAGTACGACTTTGAAAATATCTGCCCCTCCAAGCCCGTTCACATCCGACGAAAAATAGAGCGTTTTGTCATCGTCCGCGAGAAAGGGGTGGGCGTAATTGCCTTCGCCTTCTGCAAAGCTGCATAGCTTGGGTTTTGCCCATTTTCCTTCTTTATTTTTCTTGGAGAAATAAATTTTACAGTAGTCCGTACCTTCGCGTTCGCTGCTGCCGCATCGGGTGAAATAGACGCTTGTGCCTGTGCTGTTGAAGGTGGGTGTACCTTCGTTGTATTCGCTGTTGAGTTCCGAAAATGGGCTGACATTTCCGTTTTCATTTACTGTGAATATATCCGAAAAATCCTTTCCAGTCCATTTGTAAATCTCCTCGCCTTTAGCAACATTTCTATCAGAGGTGAAAATTATTTTTTTTTCATAAAACATTGGTGCATAGTCAGATACAGGACTATTGAAGGCTTGTTTTTCGAGTTCAAATTCATTGTTGGGTGTATCGGTCAGCCATTGGGCGGCTTGCTCGCAGGCTTTGATTTCGTAGCGCATCTGTACGGTTTCTCCGGCTTCTCTGCCGTAGGTTTTGAAAGCGGTGGCGGCTTCTTCGTAGCGTTCGAGTTGCTTGAGTGTGCGAGCGTATTTGTACATGGCGGGTGCGCCGTAGCCTAAATCCCATGCCTTTTTGAACCACTCGGCGGCTTTTTCACTTTCGTTGATTTGGAGGTACGACCTGCCGATGAAAAAGGCGGTTTCGGCTTTGTCTTCACCACTTTTTTTGTCAAATTCTTTTCCGAATAAATGAAGGGCTTCGGCGTATTGCTTGCGCTCGAAAGCGGTTTGTCCATCGCGGATTTTTTCCGGATATTTACAGGAGGAAATTAGCAGGAAAGCTGAAAGTATGAGTAGTATTAATCGTTGCATAGTGAGTCAGATAGAACGCAGATTTGGCGGATTAAACGGATTTTTTTCTGCTAATATAAACGATTTTTGTAGATGAGATGTTGTGGTAGGCTTTTTTGTGTGGATTATGATTCGGAAATTAAGGTATAAAATTCTCCGGGAGAAATGATGAGTGTTCCTTTGAATTGTTCGAGCGTGAGTAGGTCTTTATCGCCTGTGATGATGTAATCGGCTTCGACGTATTCTGCGAGTTGAAGAATATTATTATCGTCTTCGTCTCTGCAAATGGTGGGGAGTTCGTTTTCTGGTTGAATGATATTAGATTTCTGTTGTATGGTATCAATGATTTCATTCACATCCGGTAAATCTAAATTGAATCTACCTAATAATTTACCTTGAAATTCATCAAGAATCCACGGAGATAGAATTACATCTTCTTCTATCATACAATAATCAAAAACAGGCCCCGAAACACCTTTAAATAAAAACGCAGATATTAAAACGTTGGTATCAATGACGACCTTCATAAAGTTGTCTTTAAGTAACGAGCAAATAATAAGTTTACGATTTCGACGAGATTATTTTGCTCTTAGTTTTCTTCTTGGAAATGAGAGTTTATCGGGATAAATGACCATTTTCAAGAAGGAAAATAAGGGCAAAAGAAACCGTCCAAATCGTGAAGTTATTATTTACTTGTTACTAAGGTTAGGAAATTATTTTAAATATATCTTCCTCACTTTCAATACCTATAGATTTAAAATGTGGTTCTAATTTTTGTCTAATTCTCTCCATTTTTTCTAAGTAAATAAAATCACTTAGGACTTTCTCAATGAGTTTGTCCGTTGCCATATCCATTTCTTTGGCTTTGACATCCAATTTTGCGATTAGTTCACCTTTAATCTGTACGGAAATTGCTGACATAACGTTATTTTTGATTCAATATACGATATTCCGATAAGAATTTCAAATCCCGAAAATTCTCCTTACCTTAGCAGTGCATTTGAACACAAAAAAAATGAATCAAAATAGCCTCTCATGCAGAAAATAGAAATTACCACTACACAGAAAGTAGCGATTGAGTACGAACTTGCCTCTTGGGGCGAGCGTATGTTGGGATTTATCATTGACCAAGTTGTGATTTTTACGATACTTTGGGTCTTTGGAATGTTATTGGATTCGATGATGGATGCCGGGCTTTTGCCGCTGTTTGTATTGATTTATGTAGTTGCTTTCTTTGTGGCTTATGTTTTGCTTTCCGGTAAAAAAGTACGTCAAATCGCGGCTTCGGATGCTGTTATTGCGCTGGTGACATTGCTTGTTTTGGGTTTGTTTGCTTCGTTTGTGGGGAGTTTGCAGGATACGGAGTTGGTGTATATTCTTTTCTTGTTGCCTGTTTATTTGTTTTATTCATTGGCATTGGAATCTATCATGGACGGGCGCACGATTGGCAAATTGGCGATGGGCATGAAGGTCGTCAAACTGACCGGCGCAGAACCGATTTTGAATGATTATTTGATACGCTGGACTTTCCGAATGATTGATATTTGGGGAACGGGCGGGGCTTTGGCTTCCTTGTTGGTAGGTTCCTCTACGAAGCGTCAGCGACTCGGCGATATGATTGCGAATACAACGGTGATTCGTCTGCGTTCTAGTATGAATTTGCGTTTTGAAGATATTGACCGTATCAAATCGTTGGAAAATTATGAAGTGACTTATCCGGGTGTTCGCCAATTTTCCGAACAAGATATGTTGCTCATCAAAACTACCCTGAACCGCTACAATCGCTACCCAAATCAAGCCCACCGCGAAGCCGTTGGCGAGGTACTTCATGCAGTCATGGAAAAACTCCAAATTCAACAGACACCTAAAGAACCGCTTCGCTTCCTGAAGACAGTGATTAATGATTATATTGTATTGACAAGGTAAATTTTAGATTTAGGGATTTTAGATTGAATTTTGCAAAGCAAAATTTCTCAAACAAAACTCGCTACGCGAGCTAATCAAAAATCATACAATCAAAAATCACTCATTTTCTTTGTCTTGTCTTGCGCTAAAATTTTCGTACCAAGTGTAGCCGAGTACGGCATGGAAGAAGATGACTTCAAAGACTTGCGGATATTCCGGTCCGAAGAAATTGGAGCAAATGGCGAGTACACCAAGCAGTCCTGAAATAACGGTAAAAGCAATACGTCGGGTGTAATAATCTGACCAAGTACGCAGGGTACTGACCAATGGGAATAACATACCCAAGCTGACGATGCCGATAGAGAATAGTATATTTTTTCCGGTGATACAAGACAATAAGAGACTCAACATACCGCCCAAAAATATGACTCCGAAAGTTCTTGAAGTCAGGCACTCTCGCTTGGAAAGTATCATTCTCATGCGCTCATCTTTTTGTAAATAAGCATTAAAAATGACATCAGGAAACCACATGAAAATCAATACCGACAGATAAACCGGCGATAAATACGGCATGTGACTGACGCAAAGTACCAAGCCTGTAACGAGTATGATTTTGAGGGCATCCATAGAGGTATTTGCCCAGTAATTGGCGTTTAGCACCCAACGATAGAGGCTGTATCGGGTTTTGAGCGATTCGACCAAGCCGCTACGGGCAAATTCGAGTTCGGGATTGAAGCCGAGCGATGTTTCGAAATGCTCGCGGGCTTCTTCATATTCTTTTTGTTCGAGCGATGCCCAGCCTTTATTGGCATGTGTAACGGGATTTTCCGGGTCGCTACGGAAGGCTAATGCGAAAGTCTGGTTGGAGGCTTCGTGTTCGCCAATGCGATTGAGTACCCGCGCACGCAGATTGAGACTATCAATGTGTTCAGCATCAATATTGAGGCTCATATCGCAGATTTTGAGGGCTTTCTCCCATTTCGCTTGTTGGAAAAATATAGTACCCAAAACATACAGATAATCAGGATGTGCCGCATAATGATTGAGACTCATATGTATGGTGCGCTCTGCTTTGGCGTAGCGTTCTTGTTCGAGATAAATGAGACTGAGGATGTAGTAATGATTGGGATTGGTAGGCTCCATACGAATCGCAGATTTGGCTTCGTGCAATGCTTCCGAAATGAGGTTTTGGCGCAGTAGGCAGGTACTCAGCATGGCGCGTGTAGCAGCAGTTGAACGGTATAGCCCCAGTGTTTGGCGCAATTCCTGTTCAGCCATTTTAAAACGCCCCTGTTCCATCAACAGACGTGCTTTTTTTAATGCTGCATGATTCATGAATAATTAAGTTTAAGTTCAAGATTAAGCCTAAGTTGAAGTCTAAAAAATTAATTTTCAATTAAATTTATATAAGATAAATGGGTTGAATTAAATTATAAAAATAATTTCACCAACTATCTGATTATCAGAATTTTAATATATTCTTTTTTATAAAATAAAAATATCCTACTACTCAAATTATTATTTTTGAAAAAAATAATTTTTAAACTTAAACTTAGTCTTAAACTTAATCTTCTTTAGACGGGGTGCTTTTTCAAATACTCTAAAATTTCGTTGTACAAGCCGCCTTCGTTGGCGAAAAGCGCGTATTGTTTTGCTCTTTTTAACCACTCTTTGGTACTTGGACGCACTTTTCGGACAGCATTCGTCAGGTCTTCTTGGGATAATGGGGTGTTTTTCCCATCATTATTGACTACCTGCGTGATTTTATCCTGCTTGGCGATGTCTACCACCGAGCGTAGGTCTGCTCCTGAAAAGCCCTTGGTTTTGCGGGCGAGTAATTGGTAACTAAGATCTTCTTTGTTTTCAATATCTCTTAGTAAGATTTCGAAGATAGCAGCACGGGCATCTCTATCCGGCGGCGGTACGAAAACGATACGGTCAAAGCGACCCGGACGGCGAAATGCCTCATCCAGATGCCAGGGTGCATTGGTAGCGGCAAGTATCAGCAAATCATCGTTTTCGGCGTCGTAGCCGTCGAGTTCGGAGAGGAACTGATTGATGATGTAGCGTGAGCCGCTTCGTTTCATATCGCTTCGGTCGGAGCCGAGGGCATCTGCCTCGTCAAAGAACAGTACGCAGGGGGTGCGTCTTCGAGCGATTTCGAATATTTCGTGTAGATTTTTTTCGCTTTTTCCTATCCACATTTCCAAAATTTCGTGGATACCTACGGGGATGAGGTTGCCATTCATTTCGCCGGCAGTAGCACGCGCGATGTGGGTTTTGCCACAGCCCGGAGGGCCATAAAGCAAGATACCGCCACCGGCTTTTTTGCCATAAGATTCGTAGATGTTGCGATGTTTGTAAGGTAAGATGATTTTTTGGCGAATTTCTTCTTTGACGTAGCCCATTCCGCCCACTTCATCGAAGCTAATATTCGGCGAAATAAGTTCTTCGAGATAGGCTTCTATGTCATCTTCTTTGCTAAGGAAGGTAGTTTCTCCTTCTTTGTCCAATGATTTGACGGGTACGCCGTTTACGAGTTTTTCCAATTCGGCATCTTCCAGCAGTGGTTCTGCTTCTATGGCAGCATGGTAGGCGTATTGTGCCTCGTCAAAATTTTCTTCATCGGCATGTAAGCGGGCTTTGAGTAGGTAAGTTTCGGGTGGCGGGTCGCTGGAGGCAATAAGTTCTTCCAACAAAACCCATGCTTCGCTTGTTCTGCCTGCTCCATGAAAGGCATTGCCCAAACCCAATTTGGCAGACAGGCAATCTGGTTGTATTGTCAGTTTTTCGCGATAATACGAACTTGCCTCTTCGTAACGCTCCATATCCACCATTACATCACCTATGAGATGTAGCAACGGAGGATTTTGAGGGGAGTATCTGAGAGCTTTTAATAAGCCGTCAAGCAGATTTTCGTGAGTGTGCATCAGTATATCCGTGAATTTGTGATTAGCCTTTCAAAGACAATATTAAACAAAAAAATTAACACTTACACATTATGTGACAAATAAATGTTTAACAAATAACGAAATTTATTAATGTGATTTGGTGTATAAAAATTGACATATTTTTAACGTTCAAAACAGATTAGAGCCGCATAACTACTGTAACATTAACGAAATACCTAATTTATTTTTTCTAAGTTGTTTAACAAGTTTTTGGCTTATTTTCGGCGTTTTAGAGTGACATTATTAGTAGAAATAATTTTTTGTAATATATTTTTGCTTTCTTGAATATCACCTTTACGTAAGCGGCTATGTGCCAAATACCAAGTCGTCGCATCATTCATGTTGGTGTTTTTGCTTTGTATTTTCTCAAAAATCTGGATGGTTTTATCATAATTTTTTACTTGCAAATGACAATAAACTAATCCTAAAGCTGCCTGAACATCTTCAGTATCAGCACAAATTTTGCTCAATTAAGGAATGGCTTCGGCGTATTTTCCGTCTTCGATTTTTTGATAAGGTGGGATTAGTTTTTCGGTAATTTCCATAGTCCTATCTACCGAACGCCATAGCTCTAAAGTAGGCGCATCACCAATCGTTAAACATGCTCTAAGGGAAGACTCCGGGCAACGGGATGTTCCTCGTCATACAAACCCAAGTTGACACAGGATACGATGTAATCGGTGTCAATGCGGAAAGTGCAATTATCACATAATTGCTAAAAGTTCCGCAGTTTATTTTTTTTATTAGAAGAGAAAGAAAACAACCAAGTCAAAATATACCATTTTTCATAAATTTAGCGTAATTTTTTCTCTTTATTTAATTGTCGAGTTTCTTACGTTCCTTCTCCACCACAGCTTCCGGCGCACTGCTCACAAAACGCTCATTCGACAACTTCTTTTCAAAAACACCTTTCCAGCATAGAAAATATACACATCGAAAATTGGCGAAAAGCGGCGTTTAATGGGTTTTTGAAGTAGCAAATTCGCATTAAATTTATTATCTTTGGGAAAAAGAACGATATGGTAGATATTCAAACAGCAAAAATAAGGCTTGCCACAACCATTCTCAACACTAATAATGTTGCAGTTATTGAAGCTGTTGATAAGGCACTTCAACAAGTACAACAGACTGATCATGAAATCATTGGTTCTAATCCTGACGGCACTCCACTAAACAGACAAGATTTGAAAGAGGGTATTGCTATTTCAGAACAACAAATTAAAGAGGGGAAATATTCTACGGTTGAGGAACTGGCAGAAAAGGCTAATATTGAACTATCCTGTGATTAAATTCGTTATTTAAAAAAAATTAAACAGTATGCTTACAGTAGCTCATATTATGCGGAGTATCAAACCGCTAAGTACGGAATCTAAGTTGGAAATTCTATCGAAATTAACTGATGACTTGAAGGAGAATTTTAATGTCAAGCCCGAAAGTCAACAAGAAATGTTGGATAAATTATTTGAAGGTTGGAATAGCGACCCTGTATTATCTTCTGATGAATTGATTGAAGATATTTATAGTAGTCGTACTATTTCTGATAAAAAGATTTTTGAAGAATAATGAAATATTTGCTTGATACCGACATTTGTATCTTTTTCATTCGTGGAAAACATAAAGTCCGTGAAAAAGTCTATGACATCAAATCGGAAAATTGTTTTGTATCAGAAATTACATTGGCTGAACTGAAATACGGCGCAGAAAAAAGCGACGATTACGAAAAACACGCTGCCGAAGCCGATCACATCGCAAGAATATTTAACGTTGTTCCAATTATCGAACA
>CALCMV010000208.1 GCA_937967535.1 uncultured Saprospiraceae bacterium | reverse complement strand
ATTCAAAATTCATAATTCAAAATTTGGCGAAGACATTAATTCGTGGCATTAATTTATTAGACTTGTACGGCTTTGATAATCAATTATTTAGAGTGAATTTTATTTTATTAAAATATTTATTATAAATTAAAATTATTTATTTTGATTGTATTTAAAAACAATTATTATGAATATTTAAAATAAATAATTAAAAATATTTTTAATTTCAATTAAACTAATTAATTATTTTTATAATAAATAAGATTTTGATAATCAGGTTTTTTAAAACCGTACAAGTCTATTTTGCCACAATCTTCTTCAACTTTTCAATCGTAAAATCAATCTCCTTTTTCATATTATAATGTGAAAAAGAAAAACGCACCGTCTTGCGCTCGCTATCCGGCTGAATGGCTGCCAATACATGCGAAGCCGACTCAACGCCCGAACTACAAGCACTCCCGCCCGATGCACTAACTCCCGCAATATCAAGACTAAATACAATCAAATCCGTCTTAGGTGTCGGCGGAAAAGAGACGCTCAATACCTTGTGCAGATACTTCCCGTCATAATCTCCGTTGAATTGAATATCCGAAAAATTACTTTGCAGTTGGTCAATAAAATAGCTGCGAATTTCTTCTATGTGTGCCTTGCGCTCTTGCATGTGTGTATGTGCGAGTTGGAAGGCGGTAGCAAGTCCGGTGATACCTGCTATATTTTCCGTACCTGCCCGCATATTGCGCTCTTGCGAACCACCAAAAAGGTAAGGTTTGATGATATTATCGCCATTGATATAGATAAATCCAACGCCTTTCGGTCCATGAAATTTATGCGCCGAACCACTCAAAAAACTAAAATAAGTTTCCTGCACATTGATAGGAAAATGCCCGACTGCCTGCACCGTATCCGAATGAAAAAGTGCGTCATTCGCTTTGCACAAAGCCGATACTTTTTCGACTTCGAGTAGCGTACCGATTTCATTATTGGCATACATCAGCGAGACGAGCGTTTTTTTTGTTTTATCCTTTAATAATTCTTCTAAATGCGCCAAATCCACTCGTCCGCGACTATCCGTTTTTACAAAAACATATGCTATATCTTGCTGTTTTTCAAGCTGTTCTAAGGTATGGAATACGCAGTGATGCTCCAATTTCGAGCTAATGATACGCCGCACCCCCAAGTCGCGCACTGCACCAAATAATGCCATATTATTGGATTCCGTACCGCCCGAAGTAAAGAAAATCTCCCCCAAAGAAGCATCTAAACAATCGGCTACAATCTTGCGGGCATCTTCTACGGCAGTACGCGCTTTGCGTCCGTCGGCATGTATGGAAGAAGGGTTGCCCTGATGCTCGCGCAAGTAAGGCAACATCGCTTCTAAAACTTCTTCGCTGAGTGGGGTGGTGGCTGCATGGTCGAGATATACACGCATGATTCGTTATTCGTTTATTTCGTTATTCGTCAACTCGTCAATTCGTAACACAAAGAAACAATAAAACCTTAAAACAATGTGGCGAAATTTCGTAATTGGTTTGAAATTTTGTTCTTTTTTGACTTATTCTATGCTGAGTTTATCACGCATGGGTTTGCGGAGTCTGTCAAGTATTTTAAACGCCTTGTCTGCCGGAATACTCGGTTCATCATCTGCCATAGCCTCGTCATACAGGCGTACATCTTCCAAGTCCTCCAAAAACTCTATGATTTGTTGAAGCACTGTGGTATCGTTGGTGTCAGCGACAATACGCATGATGTTGTTTTTATATGTAAAGCGTCTGCACTCATTTTTGTTTGATTTTATATGTAATTTACAGAAAAAATGACATTCATTCAAATATAAACGACATCTGATTCATAATGCATCTCGCTTGTGCAGGTAGTATGTGGGCGCAAGCCGGAGGCGTTACGCTAGGTTTCAATCCATTATAAATCTCCATAAAAGCATCATCTTGGTCATCAACGTAGAACGGTGCTTCCAGCCCGTTTTCCCGCGATAAACGTTCATCACAAAAGCACAGGGTTTAAACCCTGTGCTTTTGTGATGAGGCGCGGACTGGAAGTACCGCGCTACGTTTCTATCACCCTTTTCAGTCCATTATAAATTTCCATAAAAGCCACATCTTGGTCATCGTACAAAGTCAGCGGTTTACCCTTCCCAAGCAAAGCCTGAAATTGAGCCAATATCGTATCTTGCCACGGACAAGGGCGGAGAATGACCGGAATTACTTTAGTCAAACCTTTCTTTTCACGCTCCAACATAATCGGCAATTCCTCATCCATAATATATTTTGTCGCCAAAAAATCCGAACTCACCAAACACAAGACAATATCCGCTTCGTGTAATTCGGATTTGATTTTGTCATCCCAAATCGTTCCGGCAATCATTTCGCGGTCATGCCATGTTTGAATGTTTTTATTATTTTTTAATGGAGCAATAAAACGGTCTAATTGATTGCGAAGGTTTAAATCACTTTTTGAATAGGAAATAAATATTTTTTGCTGTTTAGTAGGCTCTTTATCTTTCTTAGTATGAACAGATATAAATTCTTTAAGTACATCATTAGCCATTCTTATATCTTGAATACCAATATGTCCAAGTATAAAATTAATATTAATGTCTTCCTGACTCTCATTACAACGAATCGGGTTTTTACCTTCCGTCATCCACTTCACCAATTTCTTATAATAAAACAAAGTAGGCTCATCATTATTAATACACTCCACACACGGACAAGGCACCACCTTCTCCACCTCAATCCCCGGATAGCCCAAATGCAAATCCTCCAAACGCCCCGCTACCTCTTGCAACAGCGCACCGGGCATCAAGCCTTTTGCGTGGAAAGTCAGCCGTTTATCTTTGCGGATTTCTTCTATTTTGACTTGCGTACCGTCACGCTCCAAGACCACGCCCCGGCTCCACACCTGATTGTCATCGGGGATAAGGCGGTGGAGTTCGGCGGTCAGTTGATTGACCAAGCCTTTTGGCATAAATTCATACTCGTAATACAGGCGGACATTATCGCGTTCTTGCCAGTCAAAGTCGGCATCGGGGCGCAACATGGAGGGGATAATATAGGCTTCGCGCTGCGTCTTTTGATAGCACAATCGAAAGGCTTGCATCAGTGCCAACAGTTCATCGTGCATACGTGCGTAGGCGGGTGCTGCCCATATCTGCGCGATGTCCGAGCCGTCAAAATGCCCGTAGCTTTCCTGTATCTTCGTATCGTCAATGATGAGATAGACCGCATCCGTCGCCCAAGTCGGTTGCAGGATGACGCGATGCTTCAATGCCGCAATATCGTGATACCACAGCACCACGCCCAAATCGTGCAGGTACTTGCCCAAATCCTCAATCTTCAGCACCTCATCAATGCCCTCATTGCGGCAGATACCCTCAAAATCCTGATAGGTGATATGTGCCTCCGTTTGGCTGCGCTCGTTGAGGGCTTCGCGTACCTGCACCCAAGTCTTCGGTACGGGATTGCCGACCAAAGGCAGTTGTTGGATATGATGACAAATATCTTCTTTGAGCCGCGCCACGCCCTCACCGTTTTTCAGATTGACCTCACGTACAGTGCCTTGTATATTAAAATTATCATTCTTACGAAAAGCACCGATACTGACCTGACGCGGAAAACCATCCCGCTTATTATTGACC
>CALCMV010000207.1 GCA_937967535.1 uncultured Saprospiraceae bacterium | reverse complement strand
ATTGATTTTAAATAGATAACAAAGAAATCTTGTCGTCTGACATTTTGAAAATGTCCGACGACTTACGCTCATCCTCCAATTTCAATGCAAGACGATTTACAAAATCGTTTTACGTTCCACTAAATTCCTAGATGAGCCATTTTTATGAGTATTGCAAAATTCAAGAAAAACCAAAGTTATGAAATATTGTTGTCAATAAAACGAAAACTAAAAACCGTAGCCTAATGCCTCCGGCTTGCGCCTGTAATATGCGGCGCAAGCCGAAGGCATTAGGCTACGGGAAAAAATAAAAAATGAATCAACAACAAGTTCGCAGAAGTTTGGTGATTGTCCCTACGATTGCTTTGTTAGTCGCATTGGCGGGGGCGCATAATGGTCAGCGTATCAATGGTATTCCAATTTTTATGATTTGTGTGGGTTTGGCGTTTCTGATAAATTGGCTGGCGTTTATTCCGGCTTATCGTTATCAGACGGAGAAGTACTACGATTTGACGGGAAGTTTTACCTATATCACAGTGACGGTTGTTGCACTTGTTTTGAGTGGAAATTTTGATGTGCGGTCTGTTTTGTTGGCGGTTTTAGTGATGGTGTGGGCAATACGCTTAGGGACTTTTCTCTATCGCCGCATACAGCAATCAGGTAAAGATGACCGTTTTGATAAAATCAAACCGAACTTTTTTCGCTTCCTGAATGCTTGGGGCATCCAAGCCCTTTGGGTGACGCTAACTTCTGCCCCGGCTATCATTGCAATGACGGCTACAAAACGTGCGGATATTGGTGCTTTTGCAATTATTGGATTGATATTATGGGTAATCGGCTTTACGATTGAAGTGGTGGCTGATGCTCAAAAGACGCAATTTCGTAAAGACCCTGCGAATCAAGAGAAGTTTATCCAAACGGGCTTGTGGTCGCGCTCGCGGCATCCGAATTATTTTGGGGAGATTTTGCTGTGGCTTGGGGTGACGATTATCGCGATTCCGGTGCTGCAAAGTTGGCAATGGGTGGCTTTGATTTCGCCTGTGTTTGTTACGCTGCTGCTTACGCGGGTGAGTGGTGTGCCGATGCTCGAAGCTAAAGCCGAAAAGAAATGGGGCGGACAACCCGACTACGAAGCCTATAAAGAAAGTACGCCTGTGTTGGTGCCTAAGATTTAAGGGTACTCGAAATAAATTTGAACGTGAATACACTTGCGGTGCATTGGCGTTTTTTTCTTTTTGTGAAGATATTTTTTGGAGACATTCGAGTAAAATAGGGAGTAATTGCAAGGCGAATATTTTTATGAAAAATGGCTGTCCGAATACTCAAATATCCACTTTTAACAAAGCAATTCGCCTTGCAACTCGCATATAATCATTTACCTTATTTTTGTCGAACACCACCTATTTTTTCAATAAAAAACAAATTATAGCATACGAGTTTTTTAAAAAACAGACTTTTAAAACATCATTTTAATACGATAAAACGCTATTTATCAATCTGTTAAGTCATTAAAAAACAGACTTTTAAAATCTTCTCATTATAATTAGAGACAATCAAAATACCATTGCATTTCTTGATGCTTTTAATTAATTTTGTAAGCTATTCCAATTGTAGGCAAATTAAAAAATTCCAAAAAATAATTTCCTTTTTATGATCACCTACAATTAGAATCATATATTAATCACAAAACGAAATTAATTTAACAATGAGATTATTTAAATTCACTTTACTAAGCCTCGCGTGTTTGCTCTCCTATTTTGCACATGCACAAGAAAACGACCAACCTGTACCGCCACCTCCAACAACAACAACGGAGGTTGTAACACCGGATCATTCTGATAAAATTTTCAACACAGCACAAGAAATGCCCCGTTTTCCCGGTTGTGAAGATATTGGTGATTTAAAGGAAAAAAAGAAATGTGCCGAGAAAAAAATGTTAGAATATATCTACAAAAACATCAAATATCCGACACTAGCCAGAGAGAATGGAATACAGGGAATGGTGGTAGTAAGTTTTATTGTCGAAAAAGATGGTAGTATTACCAATACAAAAATTCTACGTAATTTAGATGGCGGATGCGATGAAGAAGCCCTGCGTATCGTCCAAAGTATGCCTAAATGGATTCCCGGCAAGCAAGACAATCAACCCATCCGTTCACAATTTAATCTACCCGTGCGATTCAAAATTGAAAAAGGAACAGCTAATACAAATTCATCAATACCTACACCTGCCAGTTACGTCAGACTTAGGCTTCAAAGCAGCGCATCTTACTCATTTAATATGCGTACGTACACCATCTGCGACGCAACTGGACCCAAGAGGTGGCAGAAGAGTAACCTTAAAAGTCGGTCAGCAAGTCACCTATGCGAAGAGTTTCAAACAGCATCCGCTTTTTGTGGTTACGCACGAAATGAACGGCACCGTCATAGATGTCACCGCGACTGCCAAATTGAGAAATAAAGGCGATACCGAAACCATCGTTTATATTGAACCTCCGCGAGGAGAAGTAGCTCCATCTGCCCAATCGGAAAGCACCTACGACCCCTCAACTACAAGAAAAGACCCCACAGTTAATGGTTCATGGCGGCATTATGAACGCGGTGTCACCACGCGCGGCGATTACGGAACGGTCACGCAACACCCTGCTCTCCGCGACCTGATTGCAACGCATAAAACGGTAGCAGTAGTACCTGTCGGCGTAACGATTACCGACAAAAAAATGACTAAAAATAAAAAAAATACCCCCGAAGCCATCGCCGAAAAAGAACAACAGTTTCAAACAGATTTTCAACGTTCTTTTTATGAACGCCTCGTCAAGATGCAAGAAAAAGACAAACTCACGATAAGCATACAGGATGTGGACGAAACGAACCGTCTGCTTGCCGAAAACGGTATCGAAGGCATCGAAGACCTTTTTGATGAAGCACCAAGCAAAATCACCGATATACTTGGTGTGGATGCTTTATTTTCTGCCGATGTGGAGATATTGCAAATGATGGGCAAAGGCGGTGCCATCGCACTTAGTCTCCTTTCCGATTCAGCGATAACTACCGACCGCTCGAAGGTCACGCTCACACTATACGACGGGTACACCGGCGCACGCATATGGGAAGTCTGGCAACGATTCGATAATTTTACCCCATTCTGGAAAACCGAAACGCTCATACAAACCATGCTCAAAGGCGAAGTCGATAGGTACTTCCCGTATCATGTCAGGTTTCGATAAACAATATAAGTGCATGGATACAATTAGATTTATTTGTGTCCATGTTAAAGACCTGTAATGACTGCTTTAGCTGTCAAGTCGTCAAGTCACTTTTTCTTTATAAAAAATTAGAAAACAGCTATTTATGTATATTTTTGACCATCACTTGACAGCTAAAGCAGTCATTACGGAGTTCTCAATAAATCTTTGTTGGATTTTCTATATTAAAACAAACACAATGCGTTTTACACTCATTTTGAATGACAAATTAATTTAAATTTTACTTTGTTTTTTTTGATAATTAAAAATAAATAAATTAAATATTTTAATTATTCAAAATTCATAATTGGCGAATACATTATATTTGTAATTGTATTCGTTCCTTATCTACACCACCAAGGAGAGAAAACAAAAAATTCACCCAATCACTCCAAAAACCTCCTGCCAGGCATCCCTCCCCAATACCGTATAATAAAAAAACGCCCCCAACCAACCATGAAACGTTCCCAATACAATCAAATTTCTATTTTTTAATGATAATGCCGCATAAACAAGTGCCAAAACAAACGTACCGCAAATCAATAGATGATGCGGATA
>CALCMV010000206.1 GCA_937967535.1 uncultured Saprospiraceae bacterium | reverse complement strand
ACTCTACGATGCAGGTAAAATGGACTGGGCAATGGCAGAACTTTCGGCTTATGCCTCGCTGCTGCTCGAAGGGCATGATGTGCGGATGAGTGGGCAGGATGTCAAGCGCGGTACGTTTTCGCATCGCCACGCTGTACTCGTTGATTCCAATGACAAATCGGAGTATAATCGCATCAATTCCATCGAAAAGAAACAAGGAAAATATCGCATTTACAACTCGCTCTTGTCGGAGTTTGGCGTGATGGGATTTGAGTTTGGCTACTCGCTCGCTACGCCCGATACGCTCGTGTTGTGGGAAGGACAATTTGGCGATTTCTATAATGGCGCACAGGTCATTGTGGACCAATTTATTTCTTCGTCGGAAAGTAAATGGCTGTGGACAAGCGGCTTGGTCTTGCTACTTCCGCACGGCTACGCCGGGCAAGGACCGGAACACTCAAGCGCACGTTTTGAGCGATTTTTACAAATGTGTGCCGAGTATAATATGAGCGTGGTCAATATCTCCGAACCCGCCAATTTTTTCCATGCTTTGCGTCGGCAGATTCATCGTCCGTTTCGTCGTCCGCTTATCGTTATGTCGCCCAAGTCGCTGTTGCGTCATCCTCGCTGCATTTCCGATATTAAAGATTTTTCTACGAATACTCGCTTCCGCGAATTGATTGACGACCCCGCCGTTGGCAGCGATAAAAAGAAAGCCGCCAAAGTGAAGCGTGTATTGTGTTGTACAGGTAAAATTTATTATGATTTATTGGCGAAAAAGGAAGCCGACAAACGCAATGACATCGCCATCGTCCGCATCGAACAACTCTACCCGATGCCCGAAGACCAAGTCGCAGAGCTAAAGGAAAAATACAAAGACGCTGAAATGGTCTGGGTGCAGGAAGAACCGCAAAATATGGGCGCGTGGCAGTATATCCTCTCGCAATGTCACGACTGTACGGAATTGATTCGCCGTAAGTTTACTTTCGATAGGGTGATTTCAAGGAAAGCGAGTGCTTCGCCGGCAACAGGGTTTAAGAAAAGGCATGATGAGGAGCAGGCTAAGATTTTGGGGGAGGCTTTTGGGTAGAGGAAAAATACTACAATGAAAAAAGGCACTGAGAATGAATCATTCAAAGTGCCTTTTTATCTCTCACTTAGTTACGTTTCTTTTGCAAGAAAGAGGCTTTACTAAGTATAACGGTGCAAAGATATGGTTTTTTGGGGGTAAATTCAATGGTAGAGTCGAGCAAGCGAAGGTTTTGGGTATTAGAGCTTATTATGATTCTTGAGACTTTTCCTCTTGCTTTAATTTTTCTTCAATGACTTTGAGAGTTCCTATTATATCATCTTCCCTATATCGTTTATAAACTCGTGCTCTATTCAACAATAAGATACCCATAACCAAACAAGATATAGAAATTATTATCCATTCAAATAGAAACTCATTTTTTGCAAATTTTGTGCTTGTGCTTATTGCTAATAAAACTAATCCAATTGTAAGGTTTTGTGCCATTCCTTTTAATGCTGCCCACCTATTTATAGCTCCAAAATTTGCTGAACTATACTCCCGTATTAATGACCATTTATAAGAAATCTTCGTATTAAATTCAGTTTTTCTATAATCGTAATATGGATCTTTCCAAAATATCTTATTAACTTTTCGATAAGTGTAACTTCCTATCCCATATGTGGCAAATCCAATTACATAAGCTAATCCTGTCAAAATAAAAGACGTTATCAAGTCAATTTTCTTGAACACTTCGACTATGCTACCAAGTGATTTTATTTCTTCATTAGTAGCTATTGCAAATGCCAATAGAACTACAATTCCCGGTATTATGAATGAGACTAAATCGAAAACAGTCATTTTAATGTTTGCCATTTTTGTATTTAAACGTTTTGCTTATAATTTTATAGATTCATTTTTTACTTTCTAAATTTATTTATAACCTTATTCAAGTCTATACCGATACCTGCAATATTGGGTTTCAATTCAAGATTGTCAAAATCCCAGATTTTCGTCCATAAACTTTCACTTTCACCTAAGTTTTGTTTTCGTTCTCTCTTTAAACTTCTCTTTATTTTATCAAGTGAAGATTTATATTCAGGTGTATAGTTGGGTTTTTCTAAAAAATCCCTCTCAAAGTTCTCCATATTTTGGGCAAAATTAATTGGATCGTTTTTGAGAAACTTTTTAACCATTTCCATGTGTAACCAAATCTCAAGATTATGAAGTCTTGATTGATAACCTGTGAATTTTATATCGCCATCTTCAACAACAAAATCACCATCTTTAACCTCTAAGTCATTTTCACCTTCTTTGTCAATATCTTTGAGCAAATAATAAATATCTTTGTAAAGGGTCTCGATAAAATATTCATTCTGTTTTTTTAAGGGATTGAGTACTTTATTAATGTATTCATCAATTGATTTTTTCTCAGTGTTTCGGATTTCCTTAATCAATTCTAAATAGTCAACTCTTTTTAACATATTTCACTTAATTATTATTAGAAATTACATGCAATGCAATGTAATGTTTTTATCTCGAAAAGCCAGTTCCTTCAAAGGCTAATACAACACGCTTTCTAATATAGGAAAATATAAGGTCATTCCCCTATTTTATCGACCAAAGCAAAATAGGTATCGACACGTAGCGCGATACTTCCAGTTCATGTATACACTTGACCATGTAGAGAAAATTCATGAATTTTCTCTACATGCCCGACATTGCACCAAGATTCCCTATGATGTATTATTTTGAGATTTTTGATGGCACCTGCTCCAATTCAGTCAATGCTACCTCTTCATCCTTTTTAATAACATACTGCATAAATAACGCATCAGCAACTACCAAACCGAGCAATGGAATAGTTTTGATAAAATTAGCAGGAGATGAAACGCACATGTACAATACAAAGCCGAATATCAATAAATGTACGATACCAAAAAGCACTTTCAATACGAGAAGATTTTGTGATTTTTTCATGATTTTTTGTTTTGATTATTTAATTTACATTTCACTTACCAATACAAAATAATTACTTAGGCAGATATTCCCCTATTTTATCGACCAAATCAAAATAGGTATCGACATGTAGCGCGATACTTCCAGTTCGCGCCGCGTTAGTTTTGCTACATCATACGTGGGGGAACGGGCTGGAAGCACCGTTCTACTTCACGCGAACCGGAGGTGTCGCGCTAGGGTTGTGTATCAAGAATTCAGAATTTTATATATTTTTTGAGTATATTGTGATAAATTCAAGATAAGCCAAATCAGACTTTCTATGAAAAACGAACTATCACAAGACAGCGCCATTCTCAACGATGTCAAAACATTGATTGAGCAAAGCCGACAGCAAGTTGCCATTGCAGTTAATGCTACTATCACGATGCTATATTGGCAAGTCGGCAAGCGCATTAATGAGGAAATTCTCGGAGGACAAAGGGCTGACCACGGGAAGTCAGTCATTCAAGGTCTCAGCGACCAACTGACTATGGATTACGGCAGAGGTTGGAGCAAAAAACACCTTTGGCACTGCGTCAAATTTGCTCAAGTTTTTGACGATAAGGAAATTGTCTACACGGTGTGTAGACAATTGAGTTGGTCGCATCTCCGATTGGTATTTTACATGGATGACCCACTAAAACGCGAGTTCTACATCGAAATATGTAAGTTGGAAAAATGGAGTGTCCGCACCTTTCGCGAGCGCATCAAATCCATGTTGTATGAGCGTACTGCGATTAGCAAAAAGCCCGACGAAACGATTAAAAAAGACCTCCAAAACCTCCGCGACACCCAACAAATCACGCCCGACTTAGTATTCCGCGACCCGTATTTTTTGGGTTTAAAAGACGTCTATTCCGAAAGGTTGAAATTGTCGTATCAGTGATACGACAATTGAGTTGGACGGTAGCATTTGCTCGACATCGCTTGGATGCGGAGGAGGAATGATGTGTTTTTGTTTTTTATCGACGATTCAGAATTTCACAAAAAAAAAGCCCCGTAAAGAAAATTCATAAACTTTCTCTACAAGGCTAACATCTTGCGAATCGTGACACCCGTTGCATCTCTTGAACCCGCGTCCTATTCTATCACAAATCGAACGGCTTCTTTATTTTCCAAAGAAAGAAAATACACCGCCGGCGGCAAATCACGTACATCCAATTCCAGTGTATTTTGGCCTTGCTGTACATTGAATGTGGGCGTAGCTATCCAACGTCCGGCTTCATCCGAAATAAGGAATTTAAGTATCGTATTTTCAGGGCTATGGTAGATAAGGGTAGCCTTTTCCGCAATCGGATTCGGGAAGAGAACGATTTCACGAGGTTTGGTTTCGATTAAAACGGGGACAACGGCACTGTGGGTGAATGTACCGTCTGTATCCACTTGTTTTAAGCGATAATAATTTAAACCATACTTGGGAGCGTAGTCGGTGAAAGTATAATTTTGCGTGATGCTCGTCGTACCTGCACCGTCCACCCGACCCAATGCTTCAAACCAACCGCCATCGTCCGAGCGTTCCACAACGAAGTAATCATTATTCGTCTCGGTGGCGGTTTCCCATTTTAAATATACTTTTTTATTATTTTCAATTGCTGTAAAATCAATCAAATCAATCGGTAAGGAAGGTATGCAGCCCGGAAATGGGAATTGATATACATTGCCATCGCCTCCCGTACAGTAGCCTATACAATCTTCGACCGTAACATCCAGTAAATCTACCGTAGTACCGATAGAAAGCAACTCCCATGTTGCGCCGCCATCGGTGCTTAGGCAGACGACACCGTTGTCGCCTACGGCGATGATATTATTGGCATCAATCGCCCAAATTGCATTGAGATTCCATGCAAGCGAGCCTTCGGGTTGGAGAATATTCCATGTACCGCCGCCATTGGTCGTACCAAGTATAGTACCGCCATTGCCACAGGCGTAACCAACGAGGTCGCTGACAAAATAAACGCCATTAAGTTGAGCAGTGACACCGGAAGACTGTAGCCCCCAGCTTGTACCACCGTAAACACATATAACCCCTCCACTGCCTACTGCCCAAGTATTTTGCCCATAGCCCCAAACTCCATAGAATGTATTCGTAACACCCGTAGGCGTAGGTGTCCAGCCCGTGCCATTATAGATACATATCGTACCGTTGCCACCAACTGACCAGCCGTAATTACTCGAACCAAACCAACAATTATAAAAAGGCGCGGTTGTTCCGGTATTGAATTGCGTCCAACTTGAGCCATTATACACGCATATCAAACCATTTGTGCCTGTGATATACCCCGTACCGCCG
>CALCMV010000205.1 GCA_937967535.1 uncultured Saprospiraceae bacterium | reverse complement strand
AGTGCCTTTTTCTTCAGGCATCACATTGACTTCGTGGCGGCTGTATTTTGCCCATGAAGCCTCATTGTCAAAGATGTATCTTTCGGTAGAGATGTCCATCTTTCCATTGCTGTTGTAAACGTAGGTAAATTCAACATCATTCTTTGATGCCAATTTTTCCCAACCGCCATTTACTTTGTACATTGCCTTGATGAGTGCGAGTGCTTTGGCATCACTTTCAGGGTGTTCGGTCGAAAAAGAGAATAGCGCTATGGCAACAGCCACTAACATGATTTTGGTGAAAAGGTTTGTCATAATGATTATTTTAAAATTTGAAACAAATCTATTGTTTACTTCGGTGTATGAGAATAAATTCACTCAAAACAAAGAAGCAAATTATGTGCATAAACGATTTACCTAACAAAAAAACAGGGATAGCTTGTTGCGTTTTTTAGCACTATTTTTTCCTTACAAGACATGGTTTTGTATTAAAAAGTCTTCTTAAAGACAGAATATCCCTTGATTGAACTTTGGGCAAAATTAGTGATTGCTGAGTAAAATAAAAAATTGTCTAAAAACCGAGTTTGAGCTTAAATTTACTACTTTTATCGCAAATGACTCATCTACTCTATCTTTCACAACAAATTCAAGCCCTTACAAGCTATCAGTGGGCATTGGCACTATTGGCGGTGGCGATTATCGGGATTTCCAAAGCGGGAATCAAAGGCATATCAATAGCCGCAGTCGCTTTATTTGCGATAGTTTTTGAGACCAAAGCCTCTACGGGCATCCTCTTGCCAATGCTGATTGTGGCTGATATAGTGGCGGTCATTTATTATCGTCGGCATGTCAGGTGGCGGTATCTTGTGCGCTTACTGCCTTGGATGATGCTCGGTGTCATACTCGGCACTTGGGTCGGCAAAGACATCCCCGAAGCCCTCTTCAAACGCGGCATGGCGGTCATCATTTTATTGAGTGTCGTGATGATGTATTGGTGGGACAGGCGCAAGCCCAAAAGCGTTCCTGATTATTGGTGGTTTGCCGGTATCTTAGGCTTGATAGCGGGCTTCACTACGATGATAGGCAACCTCGCAGGCGCATTTGCCAACATCTTTTTCCTCGCCATGCGAATGCCCAAAAACGACTTCATCGGTACGGCAGCATGGCTATTTTTCATTGTCAATATCTTCAAAATACCTTTCCATATTTTTTTCTGGAAAACCATTACACCCGATACATTAGCTTTAAATTTACGACTCGCGCCGGCTGTTTTTATCGGTTTTATTCTCGGTATTCGCATCGTCAAATGGATAAAAGAACAGCAATATCGCCAACTGATTTTGGCATTGACGGCAATCGGTGCAATCCTCATATTTTTTAGGTGATTTTAGGTGATTAGTTCATAGTTCATGGTTTTTAGTTCATAGTTTTTAGCTCATTCAAGGAATTGTAAAAAACTATGAACTATGAACTGACAACTATGAACTAAAAACTGATAGCCAATTTTAATTTTAATTTATTCCTTTCGGAAAATATATTTTTTATTTTTACAATTTAGATTTCGCTGATTTTGAAATGAGAAAAAAACATTTGGGCTAGCCATTTAAGTTTGCTTGCGGGATACTCGTCTGACGAAGGTTTTTGTGAAATGTAGTGATTTGTCTCATCAAATATTCGCACTAAATAAAGTGATTCGTCTGACGAGTATTCGCTTTAGGCAAAGTTAGACGGGTAGCCAACATTTGAAATTATTATTTCTCAAAAATCAAATTATAAATTTTATTTAATTTTATAATAAATTCATATTATATAATTTAATTTATTTTAAAAATAATAATCTAATTATTAAGTAGGAAATCACGCTAATAAAATATTTAAAATAAAAATATTAATTTTATATTTTTATTGTAAACTATTAATAATCAATAGAATATATTTTATTTTCCGCTTCAAAATTAGCGAAATCAACTTTACAAAATTCACATACAATTAATCACTAAACAAAAATTATGACTAAACACATTATCTCTTGCATCATTACTTTATTATTTTTTACAACTTTGCTGGATGCCCAATTTTCGGTTGGCACACAAAGTTTGAGTGTTCAAGACCCTTCGCGTGGCAATCGCAACATTGGTTACGAAATCTGCTACCCTGCCACTGCTGCGGGTTCCAATACGCCTATTGCGGCAGGTCAATTTCCCGTTATTGTCTTTGGTCACGGCTTTAGCATTGCCGTTAGCGAGTACGATGTCTGGTGTGATGCTTATGCCTCTAAGGGTTATATCATAGCTTTCCCGACTACCGAAGGCGGCTTTTTTCCTTTCCCCGACCACCAACAATTTTCGCTGGATATGTCCTTTCTGATTGACCATTTGCTGGGGGCGAGTACGCCATTTCCGGGCAGTATACTCGGCACCAGTGCTATCATGGGACACTCTATGGGCGGTGGCGCATCATGGGCAGCAGCAGCCACCAATCCCAATATCACAACGATGGTCACGCTTGCAGCAGCAGAAACCAACGCGCCTGTTTCTTCCATCGGTGCTGCGCCAAATATCACGATTCCGACACTCACACTCGCCGGTACATCCGATTGTGTAGTAATGAACGGCGGTGCGCCCATTGATATGTACAATGCTTTGCCTGTCGGTCCTTATCACGTTTATCTGGATATTATCGGTGGGAGTCACTGCCAATTTGGTCAGGCAAGTGGCGGGTCAATATGCACACTGGGCGAGCTTTGCGGTGGCTTTATCCCCCTAGCCGACCAACATAATCAAATGCTGACCTCAACCTGCCTCTGGATGGATTATTATCTCAAAGATGACTGTCAGGCATTTTTGGATTTGCAGACCTATATAGATACTAACGAGGGCAGTCTCCATAATTCGATGGAAACAGGTACCGAACCCGTCACTACATGTAGTGCCTGTGCTGCTTTGAATTTAAATATTAATTTTGATGGATTTCCGGGACAAACCAGTTGGGATATTTTGGATGCCAACAATACTGTGGTCGCTTCGGGCGGCAGCTACGGCGCACTTCCCGGCAATAGCAATACCACCGAAAATACCTGTCTGCCCGATGCTTGTTATACCCTCAATTTTTATGATACCGTCAACAACGGTATGTGTCCCTTCCAAAGCACCGCTAGCAGTGCAGGCACATTTATCACTCCCGGCACAATCATTACGCCCGGTAGTGTGGTCGCTACTTTGGGAACGGTCATTGCGCCCGGTTTGTGTGGCAATTATACACTATTTGGCGCAGATGGTACAGCCATAGCCACAGGCGGTGGCAGGTTCGGGGCTTCCGAAAGCAATTCATTTTGCATCGTAGGCGGTGTGCCGCAATTGGTGGCAGATGGAAATACCCACCACGCCCGTCGAATCGCGGATGATACAAATAACTCCCTTCGCCTCTACCCCACCCCAACTAACGAACTGCTCAATATTGAATTTAATGGAAATATAGCCGACGATATTCAACTAAATATCATGGATGTCACAGGAAAATCCATACGCACACACAGCTATAATGCCAATGATTTTGCAACTATTCAATTGAATGTAAATGATTTAAATTCAGGTATTTATATCCTTCAAATTATTTTTAATGCACAAATCGTAAGCAAGAAATTTGTCGTGAATTAATGGGTGGACGAAACTCCGTAATGACTGCTTTACAGACTGACCGAAAACACTGTACTGACGACTTTAGCCGGCAGATAAATTTTCCTTTAATTTCATGCGACGGCTAAAGTCGTCGGTACGGTATTCGCGGTCAACCTGTAAAGTGTCTTTACCTGAAAAATATTCGGGCAAAACGGTATTATCATATTCTCAAAATAAGCGTCAAATTCATTTCCGAAAATATCATTTTATTAATAATTACAATAAAATACTGCTAATTTTCTAAAAATAAAATAAAATCATTAAAAAATTTGCATTGAAACAGCTTTTTCCTTTATCTTTGTGATGTAATCAAAAGCAAAAAGTTGTTCTTTTTACAATTTCCCAAAAATAAATAATAATACTGTGAGGTGATGAAATCGGCAGACATGCCCTCCTGTCTCGAGGGTGGAGATAACAGAATAAACATGATGTAACGGGTTGACCACTAAAGTTAATTTTGCATTGTAGGCTAACTGCTCCGTGAAGGTTCGAATCCTTCTCTCACAGCTGATACCAGGCGAATATAAGGCGAGAATCATTTATTTGGTTCTCGCTTTCTTTGTTTAGGAACTACATATTTAACTCTTGTGCGTTTTTGGCAAAAGATGAGTAAATGAGTAAATGAATAAATGAGTAAATTTGAAATGAAATAATGTTTTAATGAATCAATAAACTCAAGCGTAAAAACATTTACTCATTATGGTAGTGACTTTGCCACCTTAGAAAAACTTAGCAATTCCTTCTTACTCCGCCAATTTATAAAAATCGCGCATCACGACAGCAAAATTTCTCCTATCCTGATGCACATTTAAGAATGGAATAGTATCTCCTTTTTCAGAAATTAGCGACATATCATAGCCCTTCAACAAAGCATCGCATATCTCTCCTGCAAATTCAAATTGCGCCTCTTTACTAAGTGATTTCCATACAAAATTTCCTGTCGAATCGGCGTGTTGCCAAAGTACATTCAGGTCATCATTCGGAAAATACTTATAATTATTTTTTTCTATAAAAATAAAAGCCATATCATTCATCCAATCATTGATAATTATCGGATGCAACAAAGGTCTGTCATTGTCTTTTGAGGCTTTCTTTAGCTTGTAAATATCCTTTTTTGAGTTGGGTTTTCTACTACGAAAATAGTAGGCACTCCGCATATTTTTGAAGAACAAACGAGAAGGCTCTGTCGTGCGAAATTGGCGTTTTCCGGTATATTCCTTTTGCGGCTTGGGTGTATCGCAAGCGAATAATCCGACAAAACATATGCAAACCAAATATTTTTTCATAATTTGTGAGGACTAATGTTAAATAAACTTCAAGGATATTACAAAATTTCTGATTGTAACGCTTTGCGTTGGTAAAAACATGGTAGCACTTAATGTACTGATTTTTAGCATTTTACGAACCTTACTCGTCGGACATTTTCAAAATGTCAGACGAGACGAATTTACATTTTAATTTAAACGATTACTAACAAATTGTTTTATTTTTATTTTGTAAATAATTCATTTTAAACAAATAGT
>CALCMV010000204.1 GCA_937967535.1 uncultured Saprospiraceae bacterium | reverse complement strand
CAATCTACGCAAATGCCGGAATATCTGAGTATTGGATAATCAATCTTGTTGATTTTCAAATCGAAATTTACACCAAGCCTATAAATGGCGATTATCTTGAAAAGAAAATAATTCGCAAAGGACAAAAAGCAGTTTGTAGCGCAATTGATTTCCAAATTTCTTCTAACCGCTTGTTTATATTCGATTAAGTAACCCGTAAATAATAAGAGAAATCCGTAATTTCGCCCCAATGCAAATTCACAAATTATCCATAGTCATTCCTGTGTACAACGAAGCGCGTACTATCCATAAAATTTTGGATAAAGTCCGTGCGGTACAACTTATCAATGGTATCGAAAAAGAACTGATTCTCATCAATGACGCTTCTTCCGACGATTCTGAAAGCGTTATCAACCAATATATTAGCGACCATCCTGATAGCGATATGCAGTTTTACAGCCATGAAGTGAATCAAGGGAAAGGTGCGGCTTTGCACACAGGCATCAATCATGCAACAGGGGAATATCTCATCATTCAAGATGCGGATTTGGAATACGACCCGGAGGAGTATAATATCTTATTGAAACCTGTATTGGATGGTTTTGCAGATGTGGTCTATGGCTCGCGTTTTATGGGTGGCAATCCGCATCGTATTCTCTTTTTCTGGCATTCAATAGGCAATAAATTCCTGACTTTCCTCTCCAATATGTTTACCAACCTCAACCTCACTGATATGGAAACTTGCTATAAATTATTCAAAACCAGCATGGTACAAAGTCTGAATCTCAAAGAAAAACGCTTTGGATTTGAACCGGAAATCACTGCAAAAATCTCGCGTATTCCGAAAGTCCGCATTTACGAAGTCGGTATTTCTTACTACGGACGTACCTATGAGGAAGGAAAAAAAATTAATTGGCGCGATGGTTTTCGTGCGATTTATTGTATTGTGAAATATAATATTTTTTCGAGAACGTAACTGTTATCAGGTGGTACAGACAGGAATGTCTGTGTTACGAATAAAACATTAAAAATGAAAAAAATAATCATACTATTAGCCTGTCTCCCTATCATCTTCTCAAATTGCAAACCAAGCAATGATGCTATTCAGCAAAAACTCGTCCGCGAAGTCATGGTCATCCACGACGAAGTGATGCCTAAAATGGATGATATTCATCGAACACAAAAGCAACTACGTGAAAAAGGAGCCGACATCAAAACCGGAGCATTAAGAAAAGAAATAGACGAACATATTCTTTCCCTCGAACAAGCCGGAGAAGGCATGATGGATTGGATGGCAAATCTAAAACTCCCTTCCGACAATGATACGCGCACACACGAAAAAATCATGAGTTATTTAGCCAAAGAAAAAATTGAAATACAACATGTGAGCGATGATATGAATGGTAGTATTGCGGCTGGGAAGGAGTTGTTGGAAAAATTGAAATAATGACCGGGATGTCGGACATTTTTAAAATGTCCGACATCTATTAGCGTAAATTTCCATGAAAAATATAATTATAAAAAACGCTCAAATCATCAATGAAGGACGCATATTCGCCGGAGATGTATCGGTGAAAAACGGACGGATAGAACGAGTTGATAATCAAATAGATAGCAATGCAGATGTCATCATTGATGCTAAGGGGAAGTACCTCATTCCCGGTATTATTGACGACCAAGTACATTTTCGCGAACCGGGTTTGACGCATAAATCTGACCTCTACACCGAGCCGCGTGCCGCCGTATCAGGAGGCGTGACCTCTTACATGGAAATGCCCAATACCAAACCCTCCACACTCACCCAAGAATTGTTGCAAGATAAGTACGACATCGCTGCCCGAAAATCGCTTGCCAATTACTCTTTTTTCATGGGTGCCTCGAATGATAATTTGGAAGAAGTGCTGAAAACAAATGCGAAAAACGTTTGTGGTATTAAGGCATTTATGGGTAGTAGTACGGGGAATATGTTGGTCGATAATCCTGTTACATTAGACAAGTTGTTTTCGGAATGCCCGATGTTGATTGCCACGCATTGTGAAGATGAAACGACGATTCGCGCCAATGTAGCTGCCTATCGCGAGCGTTACGGCGAGGATGTACCAATTCGTTGTCATCCTGAAATACGAAATGTGGAGGGTTGTTTGATTTCGTCAAGTCTTGCCGTTGAATTAGCGAAAAAACATGGTACGCGATTGCATATTTTACATATTTCTACAAAAGATGAATTAGATTTATTTCGTAATGATATTCCCTTGAAAAAGAAAAAGATAACATCAGAAGTATGCGTACATCATCTCCATTTTAATGCGAGTCAATACGACGAACTCGGTACAAAAATCAAGTGCAATCCTGCGATAAAAGACGCTACACACCAAGTCGCGCTTTTTCCTGCTTTATTGGATAATCGCCTTGATATTATCGCTACCGATCATGCGCCGCATACCTGCGAAGAGAAGGCAAATACCTATTTCAATGCGCCTTCGGGCTTGCCGCTTGTACAGCACTCCTTGAATGTGATGTTGGACTTTTATCATCAAGGAAAAATCACCTTAGACCGTATCGTGGAGAAGATGTGTCATGCCCCTGCCGAGTGCTTTCGCGTGCATGAACGCGGTTACATCCGCGAGGGCTATCATGCTGACCTTGCATTGGTGGATTTGGATTATCATTGGACCGTCAATCCGCAAAATATTCACTATAAATGTGGGTGGTCGCCATTGGAAGGGACGACATTTAAGGGGAGAGTGACGCACACTATCGTAAGCGGTCATTTGGCATACTCGAATGGCATTTTTGATGAAAGCCGACAGGGGATGCGATTGGAATTTCACCCATAATTTTTGTAAATTGCATAAAATTTCAATCTGTAATTATGGAAGAAGCGATTAAATATATATCGAAAATTGAGATTAAAGGGCTTTGGGGACGATATGACCTTGAATGGAATTTGCATCCTGATGTGAATGTATTGTCAGGGGTGAATGGGAGTGGGAAGAGTACGATTTTGAGGTATTTGTATGAGGTGATTGATGACCTTAAAATGCCAAATGAAAGTTTGTTTTATAAAATAAAAAAAATTATCATAATATTTAACACCGGTGAAATTTTAACCCATGACTGCGAGATTCAAAATCATAATGAATCAGCTACAGAGTCTACAAATGGCTCATATTATGTTTTATCTAAAAAATATGAAAAAAAATCTGACAACTTAACTGCTACATGTAAGAAGGTAATGTCTTTTCCTCTCAATGAAAAACTAAAATCTGTACTGTTTTTTTTGATAAAAACAGAAGATAATGACTTGATTACTAGAGAAATTGCACAAAAGTTTGATGATAATATTAGAACATATCTTGATTGGTTAATTTATTTATTACAGAGAAGCTATCTGAACTATCAAATTAATATCGGTAAAAGAGCTTTGCAGTTAAATGGTTCAGGAACGGATGAAGAACGAAGTGAAATTGACTATCCAAAAAGAAGGTTCATCGAAATTTTAAATAAACTTTTCGCTCAAACGGATAAAAAAGTGAACGAGACAGAAAACGAAATTGAATTTTATGTCGGTGATGAACCTATATCTGCCTACGATTTATCTTCCGGCGAAAAGCAAATGCTGATTGTGCTTTTAAGTGCCTTAGTTCAAGATAATAAACCAACAATTATGTTCTTGGATGAACCTACTACTGCCATGCACTACGATTGGCAAAAGAAACTCATTGGCTACATCCGCGAACTCAATCCCAATGTACAAATCATCCTTGCTACGCAATCTTCCCCAGTGATTATAGAAGGTTGGGTAGATAAAGTGTCGGAAATGAGTCAATTAATCACCTCTGATAATCAAGCCGTTCTACAAGATGCCGCCTAGTAAATTTGTCGAAACCCTATCCGGACATACCGAATCCTTTTCCGACATGTTTCCTACTAATAAGGAACGAGTTATCGTCTATGTAGAAGGTCATAGTGACGTTTCATTTTGGCATGACATTCTGCATGAATGTAGCAAAGGAAAAAATATTGATTTCGACATTCAATTTCCTTCAAAGAAACTCACCAAAGGTAAATCTGCCGTTCTCGAACTTGCCAACGCTGCTAATAAAAACCTCATTCTGTGTATTGACAGCGATTACGATTACGTTTTACAAGATGATACTGAATCATCAAAAATAATCAACGAAAATAAATATATTTTTCAGACCTATGCGTATTCGATAGAAAACTTGAAGTGCTATGCAGAGAGTTTACGCAGTGTATGTGTACGCGCAACAGCTAATACCAACGAAAAAATTATCCTGTCAGAATTGGTCAAATTATACTCGAATATCATCTATGCACCTTTACTATGGTCAATTTATTTTGCCACTAAAAATGATACGACCTCCTTTACGGTAGGCAACTTTTCTAATCTCGTAAAAATCTTGGAAAACCCTGATATTCACACGCAATGTAAGTCGGCTATTTTAGATATAAACCGAAAAATACAAGCTAAAATCATTGAATTAGAGCAAACACATTCAACTGATATTCAACATATTGAATCTTTATCGGAAGAGCTATTCGAGTTAGGTTTGAATAAAGATACCGCCTACCTTTTCATGCACGGACATACGCTTTTTGACAATGTGATTTTGATGATTTTGAAGCCATTATGCCGCGAATTAAGAAAGGAAAAGGAGCAGGAAATTCGTAAAAAAGCCAAAGATTCACAGGAGATAGGCGACGAAATGAAACATTACAAAAATCAAATTCAAGAAGTCGATAAAGTCCTCTCCACCAACACCAATTTCAAAACCTGTTTCCTCTACCAAAAAATAAAGTCAGACTTAGATTTATACATTCAAAATTTCAATTAATCGAATGAAAATCACCACCGACCGCCTCCTCATCACCCGTTTCACCTTAGAAGATGCGCCATTCGTTTTTGAATTGCTCAATACACCTGCGTGGATACAAAACATTGGCGACAGAGGCATCCACACATTGGACGATGCGCGAAATTACATCATTGAAAAATATTTCCCCTGCTACGAAAAAGACGGTTTTGGGGCATACAAAGTCATGCTCAAAGATAGTGGTGCGACAATTGGTACGACAGGCTTTTTTCGCCGCGAAGGTTTGGATGATGTAGATGCAGGTTTTGCCTTTTTACCTGATTATGAGGGATTTGGATATGCTTATGAATCTACTCGCGCTGTGTTGGATTATGAATTGGAGCGACATAATTTTGAGAAAATTCTCGCCATTACGCTACCTGCCAATCAGCGTTCTATCAATCTTTTGCAGCGATTGGGTTTTGTGTACGATAAAATTATTCGTCTGCCGAATGATGATGTAGATTTGGCTTTGTATGTACTGAAAATTTCGCTGTCAGGTTAATAGCGTTATACATTTTCAAACAAAGCATCCAAGTCCAAAGCATTATCAATTAAGCCCAAACTATGCTTATTAGGTGTCATTCCCGAAGCCGTAATCAGTGTGATAAATATCTGTTTATTCGTTTTGGAAATCGTTTTAAATATATTTCGTTTTTGTTCAAGTTTATCGGCGTATGCTTTGTTAATCAAGAACTTACCTCTATGAAACTTCAATTCACAAAGATTAACCACTCCATCATTTCGGTCAATCAAGAGGTCAATTTGCGTACCGGGAAAATCGTCATTTCCAATGAAAGTAAATGAGGAGGTTTCGGAATAAATCCCACCGATTTGAAGTGCATTTTTTATTTCGAGCGTGTGTTTCAGACAAAGGCTTTCAAAAGCATAACCCGACCACGATTGATATACAGGCGTTTGGCTCAATCGTTTCCACATTCCACGCTCTTGAATCCGTTTATTTTCAATAAAATGCAAATAAAATAATGAGTACTCGTCGGTGAGTCGGTAGAGCATTTCCTTTTTCTTTTTTCCGAATGGATAGTAGGCAGAAACAAAGCCGGAATGAATGAGTTCTTTGAGTATTTTGGTCATGCTGCCGCCATTGGGTAAACCAGTGATTTGCAGGATTTCTTTACGCCCTAAACCCTTCCATTTTTGCCCCAATGCCCGTACAATTGAGATGTGGTTCTCGGCTTTTTCAAAAAGAGCAGGGTACAAGCTCACAAATTCGTCGCGCAGCAAGCCTGTGTCCGAAAAACAAATATCATCAATATTTTGAACGGCACTTTTTCCGGCTTCCACTTCTTTGAGATAATGTGGAATACCGCCCATAATCATGTATAATTGAGCGATTTGATAACGATTCAGATTAATTTTTTTGTGTTTAAAATAGGCTTCTGTTTCGCGTAATGTAAAGGCTTTCAGATGAATACGCTTAGTAATTCTATTATGTAAACCGCCGCGATTTTGTACTACTCGTTTTATCATCCACGAAGCAGCCGAACCGCAAATCACCACTAAAATATTGTTTTTGGATGCCCAATTATTCCAAAAAAAACCAAAGGCATCAAGAAAACCGGATTTTTTGGAAGCCAGCCACGGGAGTTCGTCAAAGAAAATGACAAACTTTTGTTTTCTGTTTTTTTGTTTATCCAAAACACGAATAAGTTGGCGAAAAGCAGCGTGCCAATTTTTAGGAAGCGGCAAATTATCATCTTTGGCAAAATCGCTGAGGAGAAAATGAAAATATTCAATCTGTGGTTTTGAGGTGCTATGCTGAACGCCCGTAAATTCGAGGTCAATTTTATTTTTCAATGCCTCTCTTACCAGAAAAGTTTTGCCAACTCGCCTTCTGCCAATAACCGCTACCATTTCCGGTTCGGCAGACCGAAAAGCCTTCTTCAAAATTTCTTTTTCCTGTATTCTGCCTACAAGTTTTGTCATTTTTTTAATTGAAAACGTAAAACGATTTTGTAAATCGTCACGTAACTATAAATTACGATTTGCAAAATCGTTTTACATCATAGCTCGCCAAATGTAGGTAAATATACATAGATTAAGCGAGCTATAAAAGTTTTAACCCAATAAAAAACCAATACACCTAAAGAATTAGTTCTACATGACATCAAGTTGCAATAGCAATGTAGTTGCAAGAGCGATATTTATAACAAATAAAACATAACTTTGCGGTACAAACAACGTTTGTATAAAGTTATGAAACAAATTATCACGATAATACTACTTGCACTTAGCACTGCGACATTTGCTCAATCATTGACCGGAAAGTTGATTGATAAAGCGGATGGTACGCCGCTTGTTGGTGCGAATATATATTGGCAAAACTCCACTACCGGAACGTTTACGGACAACGACGGAGTATTTGACATCCCATTTGTAGCGGAACGCAATCAACTCATTGTCAGCTATATTGGTTATGAAAATGATACTTTGACCATCGCTGACGGACAGAATAATCTTCTATTTGAAATGGGACAAGACAAAGGCTCGACCTTCTCCGAAGTCGTCATTTCTACCCAACGTGCAGATACCTATACCACCAATGATGCGACCAAAATCGAAGTCATTACCGAAGGCGAATTGGCGAAAGCCGCTTGCTGTGACCTCTCAGGATGTTTTGAAACACAGGCGAGTGTGCGACCTGTCACAACCAACGTGGTAACTGACGCTAAAGAGTTGAGAATCTTAGGTTTATCGGGTGTTTACAACCAACTGTTATTTGATGGCTTGCCGATGATTCAGGGATTGGGTTATACCTATGGAGTGAGTAGCTATCCGGGTACTTTGGTCAATAAAATCTTCGTTGCAAAGGGGGCAAATTCTGTTTTACAAGGCTTCGAGGGCATGAGTGGGCAGATAAATGTGATTCCAAAACAACCGCAAGACGGACAAGATTGGTTGCTCAATGCCTTTGTCAATAGCAACGGTATTCATCAACTTAATGCGAATTATGCCTACACTGCACCGCAGGGTTGGTCGAGTTTTACGTCGGCGCATATCTCGCGTCCGGGTTTTCGCAGGGATTGGAATGACGATAATTTCTTGGACTTTCCTTTGGTTGAGCGACAAGCGATTTATCATAAAATTCAAACGAAATCGGTAACTGAAGGACTCTTTTCGGAAGTCGCACTACGCTATTGGCATGAGACGCGGACGGGTGGGGAGAAAAATTTTGTGAGAAAAGACCACAGAGGAAGCTCCGAAGTATACGGGCAAGATATAGCGATTTCTCAACCTGAAATTTCGACCAAAACAGGTTATATTTTCTCTGATAAACAGCAAGTTAAATTCATTGGTGCGGCATTTTTTCACCAACAAAATTCGTATTACGGCATCACGCCATATACGGGTTTGCAGCAGTTTGCCTACGCCAACCTTCAATTTGAACAAAAATACGGTGAGGCAAGCGAGCATGATATAAAAGCCGGATTGAGCTATCGCCATTCGACCATCAAAGAGACGATTGATGAACGCGCACTACAACAACAAAATCGTATTCCGGGCTTTTTTATTGAGAATATTTCAAATTATAAAAAATTCAAATTGATAACCGGTGTTCGTTGGGATGTACATCAGGAATTTGGTGGGTTTATGACCTCGCGTTTTGGTTTCAATTATAATGTAGCGGAAAATACCGAATTGCGATTTTCGGCAGGAACGGGTTGGCGAGTGGCGAATGTGTATGCGGAAAATCCGAGCCTTTTGGCAAGTTCGCGAGAGGTGATTTTTGAGGAAGAATTAGAGCCTGAACAGTCGGCAAATTTTGGTTTTAATGTGGTGCATAAAGAGTTTTGGACGGATTGGGTCGGTACATTTACGGCAGATTATTATCACACGAATTTTAGCAATCAAATCTTCCCCGATTATGACCGCACTCCCGGACAGGCGATTTTGGCAAATTTCACCGGACAATCTGCCTCCAATACCTTCCAAGTAGAAGGCAATATGAAATATCTCGACCAATACGAGTTCAAATTAGCCTATAATTTTCTCAATGTTTTCCGCGAAATTGACGGTGAAAAAGTCGCTTTACCTTTCAATTCAAAACACCGTTTACTCGCCACTTTTTCTTACGAACCCATCAGCACAAAATGGCATTTTGATACGAATATTCAACTTAATGGTCGCCAACGCCTGCCCGATACCAACGGCTATCCGGAGCGTTATCAGCAAGACCAATTTTCGCGCCTATATACGCTTGTGAACGCACAATTTACCTACAAATTTGGCGCAGATATAGACTTGTATGGCGGTTGCGAAAATATCTTTAATTTCCGTCAGCCCGACCCGATATTGGCTGCCGACGACCCATTCGGGCAGTTTTTTGATACGGCTTTTAATTGGGGACCAACCGTTGGACGCGAGTTGTATCTCGGTGTGAGGTATCGCTTGTAAAATTCCTGATTTGGGGTGCGATTCGTTTTTGTACCCACTAATATTCTTGATTATCAATATTTTTTAGACTTTGGACAGAGGAAATTGGGGAATTGGGAAATTCGGTAATCCCGATAACTATCGGGACGTTTTTAAATTCTTACAAAATATAATTAATTATATATTTTATTTTTTCAATAAAATTCATTCAATTGATTATCAATGAATTACAATTTTAAACCTAATTTCCCAGTTACCTAATTCCCATTTTGTCCAAAGTCCAAAATATTTTATGAATTTTAAAATAACTTGACAATAATATATTTTTAAAATAAAAATGTATTTATATTTAGCCCAAATTCAAGCCCAATGCCACCCATCATTAAATAAAAATTAAAAATGAAACATGGGTACAAAAACGAATCGCACCCTCCTGATTGCAACGTTTTGTGTTTTAATTTAAAAACTAACAAATTACAAAATTTATTTTTAATAATAAGAAAAATATTTTACAAGAAAAATTCATACACAACAAAGAATTACGTGTTAATTAATTT
Organism: uncultured Saprospiraceae bacterium; assembly: GCA_937967535.1. Lineage (GTDB taxonomy): Bacteria > Bacteroidota > Bacteroidia > Chitinophagales > Saprospiraceae > JAHDEO01. The sequence continues at coordinate 1,986 of CALCMV010000204.1, read as the reverse complement.
AAATTATTTTATAAATATTTTTATTTAATTTTTGTGTTGTTCAGTAGAATAGTTTTTTAGAAGGAAAAAGGACAAGCATAATGTCGAAGTTATTTTGTTTCTTTCACTTAAAGACTTGCTGCTTAAAATCCTCTGCCAAATTTGGGTCGGGTCGCCATTTGGAAACGATATATCCTGCCAACATGCTACACGCAAATGAAGGACCTAATTCAGCGATTTTATCAAAATAAATACCGATACCTGCTATTTCGGGAACGATAAATTTGAAAATCGGAATACACAAGAAGCCGACAATCATAGAAGCAATTGCGCCACCTTCGGTGTAGTCTTTCCAGAATAAAGACAAAATCATAACCGGACAAAAACTCGCTGCAATGCCCGACCAACCGAATATCACAAACCAGAAAATGGTGCGTTCCGGTGTAGTGAACGCCACTATCAAGGCAATACTCAAAGCGAAAATTGCCATGGCAAAAGTCACTTTTCGGGAGAAAGCGGTGAGGTCATTGAGTTTGAGATGTGGGTTGAAGATTTGCTGATAAATATCGCGCACAATCGCACTCGAAGCCACCACCAATAAGGAATCAACCGTAGACATAATCGCCGCCAAAACCACTGCTACATACACGCCCACAAAGAGCAAAGGCAGAAGATATTCGACCAAAAGAATGAGGGAATTTTGTCCGTTATTGCCCAAGACAGCATTTACGTCTGCACCTACTTCAGTGAAAAAATAACGCGCCAAAATACCTATCATCACCGCCCCGGCATCAGCCAACAAGGTAAAAGCGATGGCTACCCAACGTCCTTTTTTGATTTCAGATTCGTCTTTGATAGACATAAAACGAACAAATAACTGCGGCGAACCCATAAAGCCCAAACCAATCAGCGCATAACCGAAAAGTGTGGCTACATTCACGCCCGTCAAACCACCTGCCCCCCAAATATTGACCAATCCCGGGTCAATATTGCCGAGCGTTTGCCATAGCGGAAAGCCGTCTTTCAAATAAAAAAAACCAACTATCGGCAACAGCATCAAACCCAAAAACATCAACATACCCTGAAATAAATCTGACCAAGCCACCGCCACAAATCCGCCAAACAGTATATACGCCAATACAATTGTAAAGCCTACTAATGCACCGATATAGTAATTCCAACCCAAAAAAGACTCGAAAGCCGAACCCGTCGCGTCTATCTGTGCGCTCACATATATGACCACAAATACCGACAAAATCACCGCCGCCAATACGCGCAAATGGTGTGTTTGCGACTGAAAACGACTCACCAAATAATCGGGAATCGTAATCGCCCCGTAGCGGTCGCTGAGGTTTTTGAACCGCTTTGCCATCAGCAACCAAGCCACCGATACGCCAATCACTTCGCCCAATACGACCCAAAAAGCACTTACGCCGACCGCCGCACCCAAGCCCGTCAGTCCGAGTAGCAACCAAGCCGACTCGCCCGTTGCGCGTGTGGAAAATGCGACGACCCAAAAACCGAGTTTTTTGCCGCCTACGTAGTAGTCTTTGATGTCGTTCACTTTGCGCGACGACCAAAGACCAATCCCGAAAAGAATCGCAAAATAGAAGCAGAGTATAAGTAGTTTGACTAACATTTGAGTGCTGGATTTTAAGATGTGATTTGTGAAGATTTTTTGAGTGTTTTTACTTGAAGCTCAAAACTTATAGGTTCTACATTGATTTTCAGGCTTTAAAACAAAAAAATATTTACACTATAATATAGGCACTTAGTAATTTTTTGAAACCAATATGTTGCCGATAAATTTGCAATATTGGTTTACTCCTTCAAAGGAGGCTTAAACTTAAACTTTCCCGACAACTGTACGCATGCGCGGGGACATAACTTTTTAATATATTTTTTATTTATAATAAGCTAATTTTTTTTCAATAAAATTCAACGAAAAAACGCGATTTTACTATCACAATACAATGAAAATTTATGCTGTATTCTTTTACTTCAAAA
>CALCMV010000203.1 GCA_937967535.1 uncultured Saprospiraceae bacterium | reverse complement strand
CGCCTTGCATTTTGAAAATGCAAGGCGAGTAGGCTGCCCGAAAAGATGTGGGGTATTGATAGATTTTTGAAATGTCAGACGACAGCATTAAAACATTATTTCATTTCAAATTTACTCATTTATTCATTTTTTGCCAAAAACGCACAAGAGTTAAGAATGTAATACTAATTCCTTAATTCTCATTCTGTCCAAAATCTAATCAATACACTTCCCTTATTTTTATGGAAATATTTTTAGTAGGGCGGTCATTTTTGGTCTCGGAGGTTGCGATTTTATCCAGAATCTCAAAGCCATCTATGAGCATGCCGAATACGGTATATTCGCGGTCAAGTTGAGGAGTACCGCCTGTTTTGAGATAGGCTTCGCGTTGTTCGGGTGTGTATCGGAAGCCGCGTTCTTGTTCTATTTTATCCAATCTTTCATCTGTACAATTGCTGCCATGTACGATATAAAATTGCGAACCGGAAGATGCCTTTTCAGGATTGTTGTCGCGTGCTGCGGCGAGTGCGCCTCGCACATGCACCCCTTGGGGCGAAAACTCCGCCGGAACGGTATAGCCCGGACCACCCGTACCGATGCGTTTGCTCTGCGATGCACCGCGCGAATCAGGGTCGCCACCCTGTATCATAAAGCCCGGAATGACGCGGTGAAACAAGACTCCATCATAATATTGCTGACTGATTAATTTTAGAAAATTATCGCGATGTTCGGGGGTATCATCAAATAATACGAGGGTCATATCCCCAAATTCTGTCTCCAATTTTACGGTACAATCCTGCGGAGCGCGAACTGCGATATATTGCTGATAAACAGTGGATTTTTCGCCTTTTTCCGCTTTTAATGTCACCAAGTAATTACCCGAATTTTTATATTGATGTATCGGAGAAATGGTATCAGAGACATTGCCGTCGCCAAAGTTCCATTCGTAAATCTCCGCCCCCGTTGAAGTATTTTCAAACTCAACCATCGCGGGTGCTTCATAGTTTGTATCTGAATGAGTAAAGGAAGCCCTAGGGATACTACAGCCCACTAAGAGAAGAGTGGAAAGACAGGAGAGGAGAAACAAGAGGCGACAGGCAGTAGACGGTAGGCGGTAGACGGCTAACGAACTTTGAATTTTGAACTTTGAACTTTGAATTTTATTGAACATTAATTTGTGTTTAGATGCTGAATATGCTTTGATTGAACAGCTAGATAAAATTCCTGAATTTTCTATATCCGGGCTTTGGATATTGGGGAATTCGGAAACCGGGAAATTCGGTAAAATACTGACTATCAATAATTTTGTATCAATTTGTATTTTATTTCAAATTAAATTTATTATAATTTTTATTTTGTTGATAAATAATAAATTATGTCTTCTTTACTCTAATTACCTAATTTCCCGATTCCCCAATGCCCAAAGTCGGGATAGTTTGAATTCGCTTTTAATACGTAGATATTGAAATTTGTATTTAAATTTGCGGCGCAAGTTCGTTAAAAAATGCGAGACGAGAGACGTGAGACAAGAGAATTGAGACAAGAGAAGTTAAAATATCTTCTCTCCTCTCTTGTCTCTTGTCTCCCCTCTCAAGTCTCAAGCCTAATTCATTATGTCGATAAGAAAGTTTTCTCAATTCATTATATGCGTCTTAATAATAATTTGTTGTTTTTCTTGTAAAAGCGACCAAAAATCCAAGCCTGCGACGATTACGGTAGATATTCCGGTCTTTAATGCGGATATGGCCTATCGCTACATCGAAAAGCAAGTGTCTTTTGGCTCGCGTGTGCCTAATTCGCCGGCACATGATTCGTGTGCAGCTTGGTTGAAGCGCGAATTTCATGGCATCGGTGCGCGGGTCGTGGTGCAGCACGCCGACCTGAAAGCCTACACCGGAGAAATCCTCAAAGCGCAAAATATTATTGCCGTTTATAATCCCGATGCCAAGCGGCGCGTGGTACTCGCAGCCCACTGGGACTCCCGCCACATGGCAGAATGGGACGCTGACCCCAACAAGCGCATGGAGCCGATTTTGGGCGCAGATGATGGTGCTAGCGGCGTAGGCGTACTGCTCGAAATTGCCCGAAATCTGGATGTACACAAAATCGAAGGGCTTGGCATAGACATCGTGCTTTTTGACGCAGAAGACATCGGACAGCCACGCGGCGGCGGTGGTTTTCCCGAACAAAAAGATACTTGGTGCTTGGGTTCGCAGCATTGGTCGCGCAACAAACATGAGCCGGATTATCGCGCTATGTATGGTATTTTATTGGATATGGTAGGGTCCAAAAATGCCCGTTTCCCACGCGAGGAAGTCTCTATGCAGTACGCCTCCGGTGTGGTCAATAAGGTTTGGACGGAAGCGCAGAAAGCAGGCTACAGCAGCTATTTCGATTTTGCACAAGCTCCCGGCGTTACAGACGACCATTTGTATGTAAATCAAATCGCCAAAATTCCAATGATTGACATTATCAATCGCCCCGTAACGAGCGAAACGGGTTTTGGACATTACTGGCATACGCACAAAGACGATATGAGCGTGATTGATAAACAAACACTTAAAGCCGTAGGGCAAACGGTTTTGAATGTACTATACAAAGAAGCCGCAGGTGTGTATTGATTGGTGATTAGTGATTGGTTTTCGTGCTTTCAGCATTATATGTGTAGCACTCCTAACATGATAATGAGTAAATGAGTAAATGATAATATGAGTAAATGTTTTTACCCTTGAGTTTATTGATTCATTAAAACATTATTCCATTTCAAATTTACTCATTTATTCATCTTTTGCCAAAAATCACAAAATTCTAAATCCTAAAACTTTTTACCATAAGTTTTACGTTTAATAAGAAGGGATGAATTGATGCACATTCAACATTCAAAATTACATTTAAACATTACACCATTTAAGCATTACAAATATGTCACACCGCAAAGATTATCGAAAAACTCCTGCAAAAAACTACCGCGAAGTTGCCCAAACAGAAGATAGCCGCACATTTCTCAGAGAATGGTTGGTGATGGGACTTGTTGCCTTGCTTTTAGTGGGCGGCATTATATGGTTTGCCAACAAATTGCAGACCGTACCTACCATTACTACGGAAGCAAAAAAAGAAAAAGCAGCCACCAAAGCCGCAAAAAAAGAAAAAAAGAAACACGCACTTGCCGAATCTTATGAGGAGGTGATGATTCTAGGCGATTTGGGCGAGGAAATGGACGACCACAGCGAAGCCGCCAATCGTTATTATGATGCCAAAACCATTTACCCGCGCAAACTCGAACCCAGAATCGCACTCACCGAAACCTTCTTCAAACGGTGCAAAGCCGGCAGAGATTATTACTGCCTCCGCACCGCCAGAGAACTCACCTACGCCTACATGTTTGTCAACGACGATACTCCGCCCAAAATCGTCCAACAACTAGACGCACTGCAAAGCGAACTCAATAAAATTTACACTGTGCAAGACAGTACCTTACTGTATGTACACTAACTCATTCAAAATTCAAAATTCATTCATTCAAAATTCAAAATTCACTCACTCACTCATTCATTAGCTATATTATCACATTATTTTCGTAAATTTGTGATATGAAGAATAAGCAAGAAATCGCTAAGGATTGGTTGCCACGCTATACGGGTACGGAATTAGAGGATTTTGGGAGGTATATTTTATTGACGAATTTTAGTAATTATATAAAAGTTTTTGCGAAGATTCATGGGGTGGAAATTCGTGGTCGAGGCGGTGCTATGACAAGCGCAACTGCCGACAATATAACGATGATAAACTTCGGTATGGGTAGTCCGAATGCAGCGACGATTATGGATTTATTGTCGGCTGTAAAGCCAAAAGCCTGTTTGTTTTTGGGTAAATGTGGCGGTACAAAACGCAAAAATAAAGTCGGCGACCTCATCTTGCCGATTGCCGGTATACGCGGCGAGGGAACTTCTGATGATTACTTTCCGGTAGAAGTGCCTGCCCTACCCTCTTTTGCATTGCAAAAAGCCATCTCGACAACTATCCGCGATTATAATTTGGATTATTGGACAGGGACGGTATACACCACCAACCGCCGCGTATGGGAACACGATAATAAATTTAAAAAGTACTTGAAAAAAATCCGCGTCATCTGTGTGGATATGGAAACGGCAACGATATTTTCTACGGCTTTTTTCAATAATATTCCATCGGGTGCGCTACTCCTTGTGTCGGATATGCCGATGACCCCCGATGGTGTCAAAACTCGTGAAAGTGATAAAGGTGTTACAAGAGATTTTGTGGAAACACATGTAAAAATCGGTGTCAGTTCTTTGAAGCAATTGATTAATAATGGATTGACTGTCAAGCATTTGAGATTTTAAATAGTTGATAGTTGATAGTTTTTTTACAATCAATTGCATTGCATCCCTTTCAAATCCGTGCCATATTGTAGGGAAAAGACATCTCATCTCTCTACAATATGGTGGAGATTTCCCATGTCAAATTTTCCCGCGCACCCGCTTCATATTTTGTTTGAAATTCTTCTGTAAAATAGATTTGTTTTCTTTCCAGAAAATGTTGCAATACTTTTTTTCTTCCTTTTTTATATAGAAAATTAGGATATACTTTATATTCCTTGCGTATGGCTTGTGTGTAATGTGTGTATGCCTCACGCGAACTTGCCAAAATTGCCAAATCTATATCCAATATCAAGCGATTATCAAAATTATCTAGTAAAATATCATGTGATTTTGTGCTGATAATCAGTTGTTTGACTTGATTCGATTCAAGTGATGACAAATTGGAATCACTCAAAGCCTCAAGCGCGTATTCGGCACTTTTCAATTCATTATCCTTACGAGTGGCGCGGTAAATAATGTCGTGATACCATACGGCAAGTTGTAATACGCGATAATTTTCTATTTCCGAAATATATTGTTCACAAATTTTCAACATAGTATGTATATGCGAAAAATTGTGATACACTCGTTGTGTTTCAGTATAGTGTTTTTGAAGGTCTGCAAAAAGGCTTTGTGAGGTATTTGTTAAGTTAATTTCATTGCACAGCGTTTCCCAACGCAGTTGCAAATCAGATAATAGAGACTCATCTTCAGGCGGCAAAATTTGAACATTAAGCATTTACAAACCTAATAATTTTCGTCTGAAATTGAGCAATTTGCGTATATCTATTTTGTTCTTATACTGTTTATAACTGGACTTTGGACATTGGGGAATTAGGAAATTTGGTATTAGGTAAATTACTTTTTATCAAATAATTACAAAATTAAATTAATTGAGTATTTTTTATCTTAATAAATATTAAATAGCTAATAATCAATTACTTACGATTTAAAACCTAATTTCCCAGTTACCTAATTTCCAAAATGTCCAAAGTCCATGTTTATAATACATGAGAAAATTTTAACTGAGTAAAATAAATTGACATCTAAATAAGTCAAAGGCAAGCTAAGTAACGTCAAAATAAGCCATACAAGCGTGCAAATTCATTTATGCTTCGTCCCTTGCAATAAGAGCAGCATATTTTACGTATTATTAATTTGGCGAAATATTTGTATTTTAGCGACTAAAGAGTCATTAACTGGGAATTAGGGAATTAGGGGTTTTGTAAAATTTTACAAAATAAATTATACATAATTGATAATGAGTAATTTGTGAAAACAAATCTAATTACCTAATTACCAAAAGTCCAGCCATTACAAAAAAGTAAAGACCATGAATAAATTAAAAATATTATTGCCCCTCGTAGCGGCAATCTTTACGCTCCATCTTCAGGCACAAGACCAAGCATACAATACCAATGATGTATACAAAGATTACGTCCGCACAGTACGCTGTTTTGGCGGAAACGATATGTTGAGCTATCCGATTGTGAACTTAGACGGTTTTTTGAGGCTGTCTTTCGATGATTTGGAGGGAGATGTAAAAGATTATTATTATACGATTATTCATTGTAATTCCGATTGGACACCTTCCGGTCTTAGTGCAATGGATTATATTGACGGCTTTGAAACTGAGGAGATTTTAGATTACGAATATTCCTTCAATACACTCGCCGAATACACGCATTACGAACTCACATTGCCTAATAATAGCATGGCATTTACGAAATCCGGCAATTATATTCTCAAAGTTTTTCTGGATAATGACCTCGACGATGTGGTACTTACGCGGCGTTTTATGGTCGTTGACAATCAAGTGGCGGTCAATATTAATATGGTCATTCCGATTTCGGTCAAAAAGAAACGCACGCATCACGAAATTGATTTTGATATCCTTCATCACAATATTGACATCCGCGCTCCGCGTCAGGATGTGGATGTAGTGATTATGAAAAACGGGCGTTGGGATACCGCCTTGAGAGACATCAAACCGGTCTTTGTACGCGGCAAAGAATTGATTTATGACCATCAGGATAAAATCACTTTTCCCGCAGGGCGCGAGTATCGCTATGTTGATTTGAGCAGTACCCGCGTGCGTGGCGATTTTGTGCGCGAACTCGAAGACGATGGCAAAATGTACTATATGCACCTTATCCCGGATAGAAATTTAAAAGATGTATCACACATTCAAGAACAGACAGATATCAACGGAAGATACATCGTCAGTAATGCTCACGAAACTAATAATGAACTCGAATCCGATTACATTACAACCTTCTTTACTTACCTCACCGACAAGCCTTTTACGAGTGGTAGCGTCTACCTTTTTGGCGAGTTGACCGATTGGAAAATCAAGCCGGAATACGAAATGAGCTACGTCGAATCGCGTGGCGGTTATGCCCTCAAAACCCTACTCAAACAAGGCATTTACAACTATACCTACGCCTTTGTAGATGACGAAACAAGCACGGTAGATGATACTTTTACAGACGGCAATTGGTATCAAACCGAAAACGATTATCACGTTCTCGTTTATTACCGTCCCTTTGGGTCGCGCTATGACCAATTGATTAATGCGACACCTTTTAAGTCACTTTGGTAGTTTCAATGAATTGCTAATGAGTGAATTGTGAATGAGTGAAAGTTAACCTAATTACCCAGTTACCTAATATCCAAAGGTACTGCCTTCAATTCAACTATCACCAAAACCACTATCACAGCAATTTCACCCAAAAAATAAACTATGCCCAAAACCGTCAATTTTTCCCATAAATAAAAAATCAAACCAAGCGTCATGCAGCAATACATCAAATTAACGATGGCAATAGCTATCAAAAAAGGTCGCCAATTTTTTCCGATAAATAAATAACAACAAAAGGAATACACCGCAAACCCGCAAGCCATTAAAGCCAAGACATAAAGCACCGGAGGCGGCATCCCAAAAACAGGTTCAAACCGCGCTAAAACGACACCCAACATGAAAGCCGTCAGCACCGCCCCTAAGCTATCAAACAAAAAAAGTTGCTTAGGATTTGAAATGATTTTTGTGAGAAATTGATTCATAAAATTCAAGTTACACCATATTTTCAAGCCCTCCAAATGGTATTTTCGTCGGAGGAATCACAAATCAACGGGTAATGAATCCCGACAATAGGTTAAAATCCCCTTAATTGCCCCGTACATCTGCTGAATAAAACCTATTTTTGCCCATTCTCAATGAATGAATTTTGAATTTTGAATGAATGAATCAATCAATTGAGTGATTTTAGGATAGTAAAATATTGCCATTTTTGGGGATGTTTAAATTTGTGGTAAAAGTACTTGACACTTTTTTGAAATGTAAAATATCAAATTTAAAATGTAAATTCCGATAGCTATCGGAATGTAATACGCATACAATACATTTATATTTTTTTATTGTTTAAAAATTTAAAAATCAACAAAATAAGAAATATCTTGCGTTCACTCGCGTTATACAAATTTACATTTTACAACTTGTCCCGACGAATGACGGGATTTATTATTTTACATTTTACATTAATTTAATGTGAAAACAAAAGTGTCAACTGCAATTCTAAACATGCCCATTTTTTGTAATCAAAAATCTAAAATCACTGAATCAAAATTCATTATTTCATTCAAAATTCATTCATTTAAAATTAAATAAATAGCATTGCTCAAAATAGGCATTATCTTCGGCGGTTCTTCCCGCGAGCGCGAAATCTCCTTTGCCGGAGGGCGCACCGTCTATGACAACCTCAACAAATCCCTCTTCGAGCCTGTCCCGCTTTTTGTGGATAGTCGTGGTAAATTCATTCTGTTGGATTGGCAATACATATATAAAGGTACGATTCGGGATTTTTACCCGCCTGTGAGTGCCTTGCCCGATTCGCCCAACCAATTTCAAATCTATCTCGAAAGTATCGCCGACCTCGCACCGGATGCTTACGATGCCATGATGCGCCAAGTCGGACGACCTGCCCCGCTTGCTGAATTGCCTGAATTGATGGATGTTGCATTTTTAGCTTTGCATGGCAATTTTGGCGAAGACGGTCAGATTCAAGGCTTGCTCGAAACGCTCGGCATCCCGTACACAGGCAGTGGCATACGTGCGTCGAGCATTGGAATGGATAAAGCATTTCAGAAAAAAATCATGAGTGCAGGCGGTTTTCCCTGCCCCAATATCGTCGAAATAAAAAAAGACGAATGGACGCGAGGCAATCCAAGTGATTTTTATAAAAATGTGGCAGAAAAAACGGGTTTTCCTATCGTCATTCGACCTGCCAATCAAGGCTCATCTATTGGTGTGGCAATCATTGACGAGGATAGAGGAGAGGCAGCTTTTTCGGATGCCGTCAATGCTGCTTTCTTTCGATTGGATGTCTCAAAAAATGAGTGGGCGAGTTATTCTCAAATAGAAAAAATACAATTTCTGCGGCGATTGGGCGATATACGTGAGGGCATTGGTTTTCCTGTGAATGTAGTCCTCCCCCCAAGCCCCTCCGAAGCGGGAGACATAATCGCAGAAACCATTTACCATCCCGAACATTTACTTTCTTTTTTGGATAATTATTTTACGAAAAACAATAACACACTCACCCTCGAAAGTCACCTCACCGAACAAATCGTCATTGCCGAAGAATTTATTGATGGGCAGGAATTTTCTTGTATTGTATTGCGGCAGGAAGATGGCAGCGTGACCGCTTTGCCTCCCACTGAAATTATCAAAGGAAAAGAGGTCTTCGATTATCGTTCCAAATACCTCGCGGGGCTTTCGCGTAAGGAAACCCCTATCCGTTTGCCGAATGAACAAATCAATGAAATTCGCTCGGAATGTGAACGATTATTCGGATATTTAGAGTTCAATACTTATGCGCGTATTGATGGTTTTATCAAGGCAAACGGTACGATTTATTTGAATGACCCGAATACGACTTCGGGAATGTTGCCTTCGTCATTTTTCTTTCATCAGGCGGCAGAGATTGGTTTGAATCCATCACAATTTCTTACTTATATTATTCGTGCATCGCTGCAAGAAAGAATGAATAGCTCATTGACAATCAGTACGATACAAAGTTTGCTCAATAATTTGGATGAACGTATTGCGAATTTGAAAAGTAGCCAAATTAGCAAGAAAAAAGTCGCGGTGATTTTGGGTGGCTATTCCTCCGAAAGACATATTTCGGTAGAAAGCGGGCGAAATATTTATGAAAAATTAGCCAGTTCTAACAAGTACGAACCCATACCGATTTTTCTCACAGGAAATTCAGAAAATATTGAACTATATCAAATCCCAATTAATTTATTATTAAAAGATAATGCAGACGATATTCGGGATAAAATTTATACCTACAAAAAACACCCTCTTGTAGAACAAATTAAAAAGGAGTGCAAAGCATTAACCGAAAAATATGCCTCACATAATGTCGTTTTTGAACCCAAAAAATTATCATACCATGAATTAAAAAATATGGTGGATGCGGCATTTATCGCTTTGCACGGACGACCCGGCGAAGATGGGACTTTGCAAGGTATTTTTGACAAAATAGGCTTGCCCTATAATGGCTCGCCACCCGACTCCGCCTCAACAACCATCAACAAATACGAAACGCTCCAAAAGCTAAAAGCCGCCGGATTTACGGTGACCAATCAATTATTGATACATAAATCTGATTTTGAAAAAAATGCTGAAAACTGTATCACAAAAATTGAATCAGCGTTTGATTATCCCTTAATCGCAAAACCTTTGGATGATGGTTGTAGTTCGGCAGTGAAAATGATAAAGACTTCTGAAGAAATGACAGCCTATTTGCGTGGTATTTTTCGTCCTGAAAATGAAGAATTTGTATCGCAGCGAGATAGCAAAATTTTAAAATTATTGCCCAAAGAAGAATTTCCACACAAACAAGTCGCGCTGATTGAGGCATTAATCACGAAAGGAAATGCGAAGCATTTTCTGGAAGTGACGGGCGGTTTGCTCACCAAGCGCGTAAATGGTAAAGCGGAATACGAAATTTTTGAGCCGTCGGAGGCATTGTCGGAAGGTGAGATTTTGTCATTGGAAGAGAAGTTTTTGGCAGGAGAAGGGCAGAATATCACACCCGCCCGATTTGCCGATAATGAGCAAGATTATACGTATATTGCAGCCCAAGTAAAAGCCGACCTCCAACGTGCCGCCGAACTGCTCAATGTACAGGGCTATGCCCGTATAGATGCCTTCGTGCGTGTATACGAGGACAATCGCGCCGAAACCGTTGTGATAGAAGTCAATTCGCTGCCGGGCATGACCCCTGCGACTTGCATCTTTCACCAAACAGCAATAAATGGTTATAAACCATATGATTTTATAGATAAAATTTTAGAATACGGGATGGAACGGTAGACGGTGGACGGTGGACGGTATAAAGTTGGCATCCACCGTCTACCGTTCGCCGTCTGCCGTCCACCGTTCACCGTCGAAAAATGGGATTTTTAAAAGAAATATATTACTACTTTACGAGCCGTATTTTCTGGCTGAATTTTTTGCTGGCAATTGGCTTATTTGCTTTGATAATGTATGGCGTGTTCAAGTATTTGAATAGCTATACGCGGCATGGAGAATCCATTACATTGCCGGATTTGCGGAATACATTATTGGAAGATGCAAGGCAGGAAATGAAAGATACCAAGTTGGAATTATACATCTTGGATTCTTTGTATTTTCCTGAAAAAGAACCCTTTGCGATACTCGAACAAGACCCGCCGCCCAATTCGCGGGTTAAGAAAAATCGTAAGGTGTATGTCACCGTCAATGCGAGTGTACCGCCGCCCGTAGCTGTGCCGGATATTTGGGAGAAAGATAAAGATTTTGCGAAGCGACTCTTGCGTGCGCGAGGTTTGGCAGTCAATCCTGAAATTGAGTATAAGCCCGACCCCGCCGAGAACACCGTTTTGCAGGTCAAATACAAAGGCGAACCGCTACAACGTCCCGAAAAAGACAAGCCTACTAAAGTGCCGAAAGGTGCGGAGTTGACACTCGTAGTCGCAGAGGGCAGCACGACTTCGATGACTGTACCCAAATTTACCTGTCGAACCCTTGATGAAGCCCGTTTTCAACTCGAAACCTATAATCTCTCCATCGGCACTATTGTCGCCGACGAAACGGTAACGGACGAGGCTTCGGCATATATTTATCGTCAATCACCCGATTACAGTCGCGGCGACATCATCAGAATGGGCGATGCGGTAAATGTATGGATTACCAAAAACAAACCCGGCGAATGTGCCAATGAATGGTAAAGGACGATTGACGGTAGACGGTAGACGGTGGATGGTAGAGGGTGAATGGTTGAGGATTAAGGTTGATTTAGCAAAAATCTCTGATTGTAACGGATTGCATTGGTGATGTAATTTAAGTTGGAAGACAAGCCTAAGTCGTTGGACATTTTCAAAATGTCAGACGACAACATTTCCTCATTATTTATTTAAAATGAATTATTTACAAAATTAAAATAAAACAATTTATTAATAATCGTTTAAATTAAAATATAAGTTCATCTCGTCTGACATTTTGAAAATG